>DAIERH010000393.1 GCA_027346925.1 Geobacter sp. | reverse complement strand
AGGACATCCGCCTGGGGTGGAAACCCGGCCCGGACCTTTGGCCGGTCAAGGTGGACCCGGTCCAGGTGGACCAGGTCCTGGTGAATCTTTCGGCCAACGCACGGGACGCCATCGCCGGTGTGGGATCGGTGACCATCGAGACGGGGAACGTGGTGTTCGATGAAGACTACTGCCGGCTCCATGCCGGTTTCGTTCCCGGCGAATTCGTCCTGCTGGCGGTCAGCGACACGGGCAAGGGGATGGACAAGCAAACCCTCGGGCACATCTTCGAACCGTTTTTCACCACCAAGGAACCGGGAAAAGGGACGGGCCTGGGTCTTGCCTCGGTCTACGGCGTCGTCAAGCAGAACGACGGTTTCGTCAACGTGTACAGCGAACCGGGGATGGGCACGGCCATCAAGATCTACCTGCCCCGGGCGCGGGCCAGGTCCGCGGAGGAACCGGCGCCCGCCGAAAAGAAACCGGCGAAGGGCACCGAGGCCGTCCTGCTGGTGGAGGACGAGGAAGCGATCCTGAAGCTCAGCAGGAGGATCCTGGAAGGGTGCGGCTACAACGTTCTCGCGGCCCGGACTCCAGGGGACGCCCTGTCCCTGGCGGAAGGGCACGAAGGCCCGATCCACCTGCTGG
>DAIERH010000392.1 GCA_027346925.1 Geobacter sp. | reverse complement strand
CTGAAACTGAAAATTCGGTTTTGCCATCGAGTCACTCCTGTGCTAACGGGAACTGGGTTGGTTCGACCTTGACGGAACAGGTACCGTGGTGCCTTTCCAAGGGGGCACCGGACAAAAAAAGACCCCGAGTTTCTCCCGGGGCCTTCGGTCTGCGGGAGCCGGTGATCAAACTCTGGTTACGTTTGCGGCCTGGAGCCCTTTCGGACCCTTGGTTACTTCAAACGTCACCCTGTCGCCTTCAGCAAGGGATTTGAATCCGTCACCCGCGATGGCGGAAAAATGACAAAACACGTCTTCCCCATTTTCCTGCTCAAGAAAACCAAACCCCTTGCTGTCGTTGAACCATTTTACTGTTCCGTTTACCATGTGCGTACTTTCTCCTGATGCTTTCTAGTGTGTTTTGTCCGGCATTGTGCCGAGCATTTTTCAACACTAACAGCTTTGTTCCGTTTGAGTCAAGTTGTTTTATTCAAGTTATCGTATGAAAAAATACTTAAGCATCAATATTTTACACATTAGCCATACAAATATTTCACGACAAAAATCGAATGATGATTTAAATAAATACGCTGTTAATATGGCATGTTAACCTGTTTATTCATAAATGTATTCACTATGTATGCAGATAAATACCGATGATGTTCCTT
>DAIERH010000391.1 GCA_027346925.1 Geobacter sp. | reverse complement strand
TTTATAAAAATATTTGCCACAGAGCACACAGAGGTCTCAGAGAAAACCAAGACAACAAACTCAACAGGGATGAACGGGATTAACAGGATTAACAGGATTAACAGGATAAAGGCGTAAGGATTTACTTCAACAAATTGGTTTAAGGTCTTATCCCCCTATCCGGTGCATCCCTGTAAAATAAGCTTTTGCTTTAGTACTCTCTGTGTCCTCTGTGGCAGAAATCAAGAGGTTTTCTATGATCAAGATCGCCGTCTGCGGTGCTGCGGGCCGCATGGGACAACGCATCATCAATTCCGTGGTGGAGGCCGAGGGTGCCGAACTCTCCGGCGCCCTGGAGCGGCCGGGGCACCCCCTGGTGGGACAGGACGCGGGCCTGATCGCTGGTTGCGGCGCCCTTGGGGTGTTGCTCTCGGATGACCTGAATGCCGTGATCGGGGCGTGCGACGCGCTGATCGACTTCACCTCCCCCAAGGTGTCGCTCAAGAACCTGGAGGCGTGCAGTCTGCAGAAAAAGTCGATCGTGATAGGCTCCACCGGCTTCACCCCCGAGGAACGGGCCCTGGCCGTCGAGCTGGCCAAAAACATCCCGGTCGTGATCGCCCCCAACATGTCGGTGGGGGTCAACGTCTGCTTCAAGATCCTCAAGGA
>DAIERH010000390.1 GCA_027346925.1 Geobacter sp. | reverse complement strand
TCCGACGAGAACCAGGAGATCACGGACGTTGTCGTGACCGGCAACTCCACATCCTGGGGCGTCTACAAGGAAGGGGCCTTTGGAAACGCCGCCCTCTATGCGGAGTGGAAGAACACGAAAGGCCCCCGCACTCTGACCTACACCTTCAAGGTCCTCCGCAGGGAGCGGGTGACCCGGGACGCTCCCGCCGTTGAACTCCCCTTCTCGAAGTCCGAGTTCCGCAAGGAGCTCGCCCCCACCCGCCTGGCGTACCTCAAAGGCCCCGAGAAGGAGCAAGCGGAGAAGATCACTGCTGGAAAGAGCACCAATCGGGAGAAAGCATTCGCGATCTACGACTGGACCGTGGAGAACATGTTCCGCGACCCGAACACGAAGGGGTGCGGTCTCGGCAACGTAGACACGCTGGTCCGGACGCTCGGGGGTAAGTGCGGGGACATCCACTCCGTCTATACCGCTCTTGCGAGAGCCTCCGGCGTGCCGGCCCGGGAGGTGTTCGGGATTCGGCTTCCCTCCGGCAAGGAGGGAGACATGACGAAGGCCCAGCACTGCTGGGCGGAATGGTATTCCCCCGGGTACGGGTGGGTCGTGGTGGACCCCGCCGACGTCCGGAAGGCGATCCTGGAGAAAAAAATCTCCCTGGAGCAGGCC
>DAIERH010000389.1 GCA_027346925.1 Geobacter sp. | reverse complement strand
GGCTTCGGCGAGTTCGAGGACGGCGACGAGGCCGACGAGCCAGTGGTAGACGACGAGGACCTGGAGGAGGACGTGGAGGAACGGA
Organism: Geobacter sp.; assembly: GCA_027346925.1. GTDB lineage: Bacteria > Desulfobacterota > Desulfuromonadia > Geobacterales > Pseudopelobacteraceae > JACPFJ01. Next base: position 571 of record DAIERH010000389.1, on the reverse strand, counting down.
TCATGGACAATGTGTACCGCTTGACAAACACCCTGCGGGAGATCCGGACCCCCATCATCCTGGTATCCAACGAGGTGGGCCAGGGGATCGTGCCGGAAAACCGCATGGCGCGGCTGTTCCGCGACATTGCCGGCCGGGCCAACCAGATGCTGGCAACGGCCGCCGACGAGGCGCACGTGCTGATCAGCGGGGTGCCGCTCAGGTTGAAATAGGCAAAACCTTACCACCCCCGCCCTGTCGGGCACCCCCTCCTGAATCAGGAGGGGGACGGGGGGTGGTAAATTTCAAAGGAGACCCACATGGACATCGTCGCATCCACCCTGGAGCGCATCAAACCGGTCAACCCCGACCTTTTGCAGCAGGCCCAGGCCAGGCTGGACAACAAGACCAAACCGCTCGGCTCCCTGGGACGGCTGGAGGAGTTTGCCCGGCGCATGGTGGCCATCAGCGGGACGCTCGAACCGGATACCGCCAAGAAGGTCATCTTTACCTTTGCCGGTGACCACGGCGTGACCTCGGAGGGGGTCTCCCTGTATCCCCGGGAGGTCACCTCCCAGATGGTGTTCAACTT
>DAIERH010000038.1:2246-14331 GCA_027346925.1 Geobacter sp. | reverse complement strand
GCAAGGGCCTTGCCGAACTCGGCCGGGCTCATCGTTGCCGTGTCGATCACCCGGGGCTGCCCCTTGCCCACGGTCTCGCCGCAACCCCAGTAGATCAGCATGCGCGCCTTGGGCTTCTCGTATGTTCCGGCTTCGGGCGTGCCCTGTTCCGCAGTGGGCGCCTGTTCCCGTTTTTCCGGCTCGGGCGGCGTTGCCAGCACCAGCGAAGCCCCCATGTTCTGGCCCGGCGGTATGCCGTGGAGCGCCTCTGGCTCGGCGGGCAGCGGCCGGGGCGACTCCAGTTGCAGCTGCAGGTCGCGGCGCGGGCCAAAGGCCGGGCCGCGGCCGCCGAACAGGGCCGCCATGCCCGCCATCTCCCCGCCCATTCCGGGGATGCCCTGGTTCGAGGTGGCAATACTCATCCAATAGTGGGGATAGGGTTTCACCGCACGCTGCTTGGCCTTCTCGGCCGCCTGCACCGGCGCGCACAGACATGCCGCCAGGCCGGCCGCCACCATGATCGTCCTCCCGATGCTTCCTCTCATTGTTCCTCCTTTCCGGTCCGACAACATGTTGACAACTACTAATGGGAGTATACTTATGCGCCTGAAAAAGACAAGAACCTTGACAGGTAGGAGTATCGAGGGATAGAAAGGGAAAAGGCGGCTCAACGGCCGCCTTTTCGGGGGGATGGGATCTATCGTTCCCGGTAGAGGTAGCGATAGCTGAACCTCTTTGGATCATAGAAATCCAGCGGCTTTCCGCCGACCTCTGCGTAGGGATAGCCAAAGGTGTTCAGCGCCGGTCCGGCCTGGGACGGGTTGAGGCGCAGGTCGCGCCCCCTGGCCAGCATCACCCGGTACTGGTCGATCCCGCCCCAGAAGTAGGCGCGGTATTCCTTGGTCCTCGGGCTGTCCGGCCCCACCTTCTCCACCAGCATCGCCTTGCGCACGTCCGCCGGGTCGGCGCTCACCCAGCCGTAACCGGGGACAAAGAACTCCGCCCAGCAGTGCTGGTAGGTAGTGATATCCTCCGCCGCCTTCCTGCCGAGCCGGATGCCGAAAATTTCGCGGGCCGGCACCCCGGTCGCGCGGCAGAGGGCGACGAAGACCGACGAGATATCCGTGCACTTCCCCCCCGGCCTCTTCAGCAGCAGGCAGACATCCCCCCGGCCGCACCCCCTGGTGCCGGGGTCGCGGTACATGTTCTCCACGGTCCAGTCGTAGATCGCCCGGGCCTTCTCCAGGTTTGTGCGGGCCCCTTTCGTGATCCTGTCCGCCAGCGCCTTGACCTCGCCCGTGGTGGGCCCCAGGCTGGTGGGCTGGAGGTATTCGGCGTAATCGGCAGGGTTCCACCGCGGTTCCCTGCTTGGCAGGTCCCGCTGGGCCACCTCCCGGCGCTCCACCCGGAAGGTGAAAACCAGCTTGCGGCTTGCGGCCTCTCCGGGCCACTCGGCATAGAGTATCGGCGTGCCGTGGGCCTGGTCGCTGTACACCCCGGACGAGGTAAAATCGCCCGCAACCCTGACGTCGCTCACCACCTGGTTATGGTCGCTGAGCGGATAGGGCACCCAGAGCCTGGCCTCCCTCCCCGGCGACTGGGCGGACAGGTCCACCTCCAGCGTTACGACGCCGGCCCGCTGCGCGGCCCGGGCGCTTCCCGCCATAACCAACGACACCATCAGCACTGCCAGGAACATCCTTCCCATACCTACCCCTTTATCCTCGGATTTCACGCCTGCCCCTGCCTGCACATGGGTACGCCGAGCATATATCGAATTCAGCGATGAAACAAATTGGAATAAATAATACAATTGCCGCATGCAATCGCCCCAAACGATACACCATCCGCTCCACGCCTGAATACGCGATGCCAGAATGGCGGATCAAGCGGAATGGCGGAGTTGATCGCCGCTTGCCGAATGGAGTCTGAACCGGAAAAGAGGGTCGATGCAACTTGTTGTATTGACGCGGCTAATCCGGAATGATACTGTTCCACGGTTTCTGAATTGATGATGAGGGGGATGACCATGAGTCGAATCGCTACCGTCGCTGTCGGATGCGTGTTGGCAGCAGCTTTCCTGGCTGGCTGCCACAAGAAGGAAGAGCCCCGGACACCTGCGGCCGGTGGCGGCGACACCGTGAAAATCGCCTTCATGGGCGCATTGACCGGCGATGTGGCCATGTTCGGCAAACCTACCCTGGAAGGGATGAAGATGGCCGCCGAGGAGATCAATGCCGGCGGCGGGGTTCTGGGCAGGAAGATCGAGATTGTCGAGGCCGACAACCGCGGCGACAAGCAGGAAGGAGCGGCCCTGGCCCAGAAGTTCGTCAGCCGCGACAACGTGGTCGCAATCCTGGGCGACCCGACCACCGGCATCTCCAAGGTGGTGGCCCCCATCGCCCAGAAGGCCCAGGTGGTCATGCTCTCGGCCGGCGCCACCGGCCCCGGTGTCGTCGAGATCGGGGACTACATCTTCCGCGACACCCTCCTGGACAGCGTGGCCATGCCGGCCCTGGTGGACTACCTGGTAAAAAATCTCAAATTCACCCGCTTCGCCCTGGTCACCTCCGACAACAACGACTACAGCTTCGGCCTCTCCCAGACCTTCAGGGATGCCATCAAGGGCAAAAACGTCCGGATCGTGGCCGATGAAAAGATCAAGGACGGCGACAAGGACTTCAGCGCCCAGGTCACCAACATCAAGGCCATGAAACCGGATGCAATCTTCTTCTCCGGCTACTACACCGAAGGTGCGTTGCTCATGAAGGAGGCCCGCAAGCAGGGTATCAAGGCCCCCATGGTCGGCGGGGATGGCATCTCCGCCTCCACCTTCCTGGAGCTGGGTGGCGACGCAGTGGAAGGCTCCATCGCCTACCTGGGCTTTTCCCCGGAGCAGGCAACCGGCGAAACGGCGACCTTCGTGGCAAACTACAAGAAACGCACCGGTGAGCTGCCGGAGATGTTCGGCGCCCAGGGATACGATGGCGTCAAGATCCTGGCCGCTGCCATGAAACGCGCCAGCAGCATTGACCCCAAGGTCTTCAGGACCGCCCTGGCCCAGACCAGGAACTTCCCCGGCGTTTCGGGCACGGTGACCATCCGGCCCAACCGCGAACCGGTCAAGAGCCCGCTCTGCGTGCTGGAGGTCAAGGGGGGCAAATACGTCCTCAAGACCAAAGTACCGGTCAAGATGGACTGACCTCGTGTTCCTGCAGCAGTTGATAAACGGCGTGGCCCTGGGGAGCACCTACGCCCTGATCGCCCTTGGCTACACCATGGTCTACGGCATCATCGCCCTGATCAATTTCGCCCACGGCGAGATCTTCATGGCCGGGGCCTTTGTGGGCCTCCTGCTGGCAGGGGTCTTCAAGCTCAACCTGTTTCTGGCCATGGCCGGCGCCATGGTGTTCAGCATGGCCCTGGGGGTGGGGGTGGAGTTCATCGCCTACCGCCCCTTGCGCAATTCCTCGCGCCTTTCGGCCCTGATCTCGGCCATCGGCGTCTCCCTCTTCCTCTCCACCCTGGCCATGCTGCTGTTCGGCGCCAATGCGCGCGGCTTTCCGGCCAACGCCTTTCCCAGCCGTCAGATCCAGATTCTCGGCGCCGAGGTATCCACCCTGCAACTGCTGATCATCGCTACCTCGGCCTGTCTGATGCTGGCCCTGGAGCTGATCGTCAAACGCACCAGGACCGGCAAGGCCATGCGGGCCGCCTCGGAGGACTACACCGCCGCTGCCCTGATGGGCATCAACGTCAACTTCATCGTCTCGTTCACCTTTGCCCTCGGCTCGGCCCTGGCAGCCGCCGGCGGCGTCCTGGTGGGGGTGCTGTTCAACTCGGTCTCGTTCAACATGGGGCTGAACGCCGGCATAAAGGCCTTTGCCGCCGCCGTGCTGGGGGGTATCGGCTCGATCCCTGGTGCCGTGCTGGGCGGCCTCCTTCTGGGGATCACCGAGGTAACCGGTGTCGCACTCGGTTATTCCTCGTGGCGGGACGCCATTGCCTTCGTCATCCTGGTGCTGGTGCTGCTGGTACGGCCGAGCGGGCTCCTGGGGCAGAAGATGCAAAAAAAGGTCTGAGGACAACCCCGTGCTCATTGATCCCTACATACAGCAGATCCTGGTCACCATCGGCATCGGCATCATCCTGGCCCAGGGGCTCAACATCATTACCGGCCTGACCGGGCAGCTTTCCCTGGGCCATGCCGCCTTCATGAGCATCGGCGCCTTCAGCGGCGCCCTGCTGACGATCAAGGCCGGCCTCCCCTTTCCGCTGGTCGTGCTGGCCGGAGGCATGACGGCGGCCGTGGCGGCCGTGCTGGTGGGGTGGCCGATCCTGCGCCTGACCGGCGACTACCTGGCCATCTGCACCCTGGGATTTGCCGAGATCGTCAAGGTCGTGTTCCTCAACCTGGACATCACCAACCGCGCCTTCGGCCTGACCGTGCCGCCGCCCGCGACGTCCGTTCCGCTGCCGCTGACCGTGCTCGCCAGCGCCCTGCTCGTCAGCCTGGCATCCCAGTCGATCCGTTGTTCCCGTTTCGGGCGCGCCCTGATGGCCATCCGCGATGACGAGATTGCCGCGGCGGCAGCCGGTATCGACGTGGCACGCCACAAGGTGCGGGCCTTCGGGGTCAGCGCCTTCATGGCGGGTGTCGGCGGCTGCCTGTACGCCCATGTGCTCGGCTACATCAACCCTTCGGACTTCGGTTTCCTCAAATCGGTGGACATGCTGGCCATGGTGGTGCTGGGCGGACTGGGGAGCGTCCCCGGTGCCGTGCTCGGGGCAGCGTTTTTGGGTGCGGCCCCGGAGTTGCTTCGTTTCATGGCTTCCTACCGCATGCTGGTGTACGGCGCCATGCTGGTGGCCCTCATGGTATTCCGGCCGGACGGACTGCTGGGGGGCATCAACCTGTGGGATTTTGCCCTGCGCAGGCTGGGCCGCACATCCCAGCGCACACGGGGGGAAAACTGATGGCGCTTCTGGAGCTGGACAACGTCACCATTCGCTTCGGCGGGCTCACGGCCGTGGACGGTGTCAGTTTCACGGTCCAGCAGGGCGAAATACTGGCGCTGATCGGGCCCAACGGCGCCGGCAAGAGCACCCTCTTCAATATGGTGACCGGCATCTACAGACCCACATCCGGACAGATCCGCTTCCGTGGGATGCGGCTGGCCGGCAGCGCGCCCCATCGGGCCGCGCTGTGCGGCATTGGCAGGACGTTCCAGAATATCCGGCTCTTCCAGAGCCAGAGCGTGCTGCACAATGTCCTGACCGGGGCGCATCTCCGTGGGCGCTGGGGATTGACCGGGGCGCTGCTCCCCTTTCTCCCCGCGGTGCAACGCGAGGAAGGGCGTCTGCTGGAGCATGCCGTCCATTGCCTCGGCCGGGTAAATCTGGCCACCAAGGCCTATGAGGCGGCCGGAAGCCTCTCCTACGGCGAGCAGCGCCGGCTGGAGATCGCCCGGGCCCTGGCCCTGTCGCCGGCCCTGCTGCTCCTGGATGAGCCGGCCGCCGGGATGAATCCCAATGAAAAGCAGACCCTGCTGGAGATGGTGCGCGCTATCCGCGACAGCGGCATCACCGTCCTCTTGGTGGAACACGATATGCGCTTCGTGATGGGGATTTCCGACCGGATCGTGGTGCTGGACCACGGCGTTGCCATTGCGGAAGGAGTTCCCGACGAGGTGCGCACCAACCCGCAGGTGATCGCGGCCTACCTGGGAACAGGCGGGGACGGCCATGCTTGAGATCAACGGACTTTCCGTCTGCTACGGCGCCATTAGGGCGCTCCACGCCTTCTCGTGCCGTGTCGGGCAGGGAGAGATCGTGGCCCTGATCGGCTCCAACGGGGCGGGCAAGAGCACCACACTCAATGCCGTTTCCGGCATAGTCCCTGCCAGCGGTGGGAGCATCTCCTTCAAGGGAGAGGAGATCCGCGGTATTGCCCCGCACCGGATCGTCCGCCTCGGCATCAGCCAGGTGCCGGAAGGGCGGCGCGTCTTCGGGCGGATGAGCGTGCTGGAAAACCTCGAGATGGGAGGCTACACGCTGAAGGAACGCAAACGTCTCAAGGAGGGCATGGAGCGGGTCTTCAGCCTGTTCCCCCGCCTGGCCGAGCGCCGCAACCAGCAAGCCCGCACCCTCTCCGGAGGCGAGCAGCAGATGCTCGCCATGGGGCGCGCCCTGGTCGCCGAGCCCCAGCTGCTCCTCCTGGACGAACCTTCCATGGGTCTGGCACCGCTGTTGGTGGAAAAGGTGTTCGAGACCATCGTCGAGATCAACCGCATGGGCACCACCATCGTGCTGGTCGAACAGAACGCCCACATGGCGCTGGCCATTGCCAGCAGGGCCTATGTGTTGGAAAGCGGGGAGATTGTGCTGGAGGGAAGTTCGGCCGACCTGGCCGTTGACCCGGCCGTCCAGAGGGCGTATCTGGGAGGAGCCGTCTGAGAAATGGTACCCCATCATAGGGGCAGAAAGGGACGCCATGAACAGTTGCACCCAATCCCCATCGGGCGCGCTGCTGCGGGCCCTGGGCGAATTCAACCGCGGTGACTGGTTCGAATGCCACGAGACCCTGGAAGAGCTGTGGGTGGGGTCGGAGGGCGAGATACGGGATTTTTACCAGGGTCTGCTGCAGGTCGCGGTAGGGCTGCACCACTGGCGGGAAGGAAACTTCAAGGGCGCCGTGCTCCTGCTGGCCAGCGGGGCCGACAAGTTGCGCCGTGTGCGGCCGGTCTGCCAGAGGATCGACGCAGGGGAGTTGGTCATGGCCGCCGACCGTGTCAGGGAGGCCCTGATCACCCTGGGGGCCGGGCGGATGGCGGAACTGGACACCGGCATCATACCGCTGTTGAGGCTCGTGCCTGCCGCCGGCGCTGAACCGTAATCACCGGCCACACCTTCCCAGCTTATCAGATAGTGTTTGACAAGCGTGCCGATCGCATGGCACCGCAATGATGCACATACCTCGAAGGAGAAACAACCATGGAAAGCTGTCCTTGCGGAAGCGGCGCTGCCTATTCCGATTGTTGCGAACCGGTCATCAGCGGGAAGCGCCCCGCCGAAACGGCGGAAAAACTCATGCGGGCCCGCTATTCGGCCCATGTGGGGGTGGAGGTGGATTTCCTGTTCGAGAGCACCCATCCCGATCATCGCACGGGGTATGACCGCAAGGGGACCAAGGAGTGGGCCGAAGGCGCCGACTGGCAGGGACTCCAGATCATCTCTACCCGCAGGGGTGGTCCCGGCGATACCACCGGCGAGGTCGAATTTATCGCCCGTTACCGGGACAAGGGGATGCTGCGCGAGCATCACGAGTGCGCCCAGTTCAAACGGCAGAACGGGCTCTGGCTTTTTACCGACGGCACCATGGTTCGCCCGAAACCGCTCACGGTCACCAAGATCGGGCGTAACGATCCCTGCACCTGCGGGAGCGGTCTCAAGTACAAGAAGTGCTGCGGCAAGTAACCTGAATCCGCCTTCATGGCGGCCCTTGCTCGAAATGCCCGAGTTTCGGCCTCCGGGCCACGCAACCTTGACACGGTGAGGACCGCAGCCATGGGACAGAAACCGCGAAAACCGACCGTACCCCGCCCGGCCCTGGACACGGTGCGCCACGCCGTGATCGAGCTCATCCGCGACCAGCCGCTCCCGGCCAAGGAGATATCCGCACGGGTGCACATCACGGAAAAGGAGGTGTACGGCCACCTGGAGCATATCCGTCTCAGCATCCACGCCAGCGGCGGACTGCTGGAGGTGACGCCGGCCGAATGCCGCGCGTGCGGCTTTGTCTTCACCAAGCGCGACCGCCTCACCCCGCCCGGCAAATGTCCCGTCTGCCGCCACGAGGCGATCTTCGAGCCGCTGTTCGCCATCCGGCAGCGTCCCGGAGAGGACGATTAGCGGACAGGGGGGTATCCTGGCGGCGGGGAGGTACGCAGCATGCGAAAGGCGGCCGTTTGGCCGCCTTTCGCATTGGGTTGGGTCGGGGCAGCGTTCGGGAGACTGCGGGTCAGCGCCCCAGGAAGGCGAGCAGTTCCTCATGGAAGCGCCCCTTTGCCTCAAAGTGGGGGATGTGGCCCACGTTGGGCAGCTCGACGAGCTTGGCGCCGGGGATCATGTGCGCGGTCTTCCTGCCCAGTTCGGGGTACTGGCCCACATGGGGGAGCAGTTCCTTTTTCACCCTGGCCTTGCCGACCACCGTCCTGTCCGCCTGGCCGATCACCAGCAGGGTCTTGGCCCTGATGTCGCCAAACTCGTGACAGACCGGCTGTTCGTAGATCATCTGGTAGGTAAGGACGGAGGACATGGCCAGCCGGGGATATTCTCCGGAGCCCTGCCAACGGACGGCCACATCGGCGTACTCGTCATACTCCGGCCGCCACTGTGCATAATAGGTCCTGTGATAGGCGTGGATAGCCTCCGGCGTTGCGCTCAATTCTCTCCGGTACGCATCCTCAAGGGGCATATAGGGCACGAAGGCGCGGTAATCCTCAAGTCCGATGGGATTCTCCAGCACCAGGTGCGTCACGACCTGGGGGTACATCAGGGCGAAACGGGTCGCCAGCATCCCCCCCATGGAATGCCCCACCACGGCCACCTGGCCGACCCTGGCCGCATCCAGCACCTTTTTGGTGGCAGCGGCCAGTAGGTGAAAGCTGTAGTGGATGTCGGGCTTGGATGACTTGCCGAAACCGATCTGGTCGGGGACGATGACCCGGTAGCCCCCATGGCTGAGGACGCGAATGGTGTCGCGCCAGTAGGCGCCGAAGAAATTCTTGCCGTGCAGCAGGAGCACCGTCCGGCCGTTCGCCGCCCCTTCCGGCGGCACATCCATGTAGGCCATGCGCAGGTCCTGACCTTCGATGGTCAGGGGCAGGTAGTGGACCGGATAGGGATAGTCGTAATTTTCCAGGGTGATGGACAGCGGCTGGTGATCCGCTGCCCCGGCCGTTGCGGGGAGCAGGGCGAGCATCAGTGCCAGGGCGATGCCGCCCGCGGCGCTTGCCATGGTCTTTGTCACTGCCCTGAATCCGCGTCGCCTGAATGGCGCATCGAGAACGCCGGGGCTTAGGCATTCCAATCGGGAGAAGCCGGGAAGGTGCCAAGGATTCAGGAGTGTGGTTACGATCTGCATGGGGGTTATCCTTTCCATCTGAGGATCTGCAGCACGCTGAAAAATGTACCCCTTCGGGGCCGGGAGTCAACCAAAAATTACAGGCAATGCAGGCCATGGCGCCGTTCGAAACCCCTCGTGGAGCATGTTGTTCGACACCCTTTATTCCCCCGACAAAGTCTGTTATAGTGACGTTTCGCAAAGAACGTTTCCGTAAACGGCAATGCCCATTTCAAGGAGAACACCTGTGGTAAAAACACCTGCCGAAAAAGTACCCTCCCCTCCCTGCCCAACCGCGGACCTGAGCGGCGAAGCCGACTGGGTCCCCTTCGATGCACCGTCGCTGGTGGGCGAATCGTTGCGCTTCGTCTCCGGCGAACCGGACGGCAACCGCTTCCGGGTTCGCTATTACCGCGACAAAGAGCAGCAACTCCAGGCACGTATCTGGTTCGGCCCCGAAACCGAGGGTCCGCCGGGGCACGCCCACGGCGGTTCCATGGCCGCGGTGCTGGATGAGGTGCTGGGGCTGGCTGCCTGGGCCGCCGGCTATTCGATCGTGGTCGGCAACCTGAACGTCAGCTTCCGCAACCTGCTGCCTTTGCAGAAGGTGGTGACCGTGGAGAGCCGGGTCATCTCGGCAGAGGGGCGCAAGGTGGTGGTGCATGGGAAGATCTACTGCAGGAAAGCGGTCTATGCCGAGGGGGAGTGCCTCTGCATCACCATCCCCGTGAAGTGAACCGCGGGATCCCCTCTTCAGGGGTGCCGCAAAAGGTCTCCCTGCTTCAAGGGTGACGACATGAACAAAGATCTGTAATGGACGAACTCCCATGGAGTATGGACACAACAACGACAGAACAGCGTCCGCAACCCGGCTGGGCACCGGTGGCGCCGGAAGGGGGGTGCTGCTCCTCGCCCTTGCCCTCTTCCTCCTCCTGCCCGTATACGGTGCGGCAACGGCCGGGGAGCATCCTGCCGGCGCCCGCTTTCCAACCATCGTCGTCTACGTCGGCTTTGGCTGATCGTACTGCGCCGAGGTGGAAAGGTTTTTCACCGAGAAAGGCATTCCCCACACCTGCCGGGACATCCGCACGGACCGGGAGGCGCGCCGGGAATGGCGCGGGCGCTACGGCGGCGAGATCGTGCCGATGGTGGTCTTCAACAACGGCCAGCGGATCGTGGACGGATGCGACATACCCGCCATCGAACGGGCACTGCGGGAGGTAACGGCCGCTCCGGCCCTCGCCCCCGAACAGAGGAACCAGCATTGAAACAGGCGGCTATTCGGCCGCCTGGCGTTTTTCGCACATGTCCCCCGAGCCTCCGCTTGTCACCCCTCAAGACCGCCGCCTTCCCCGGCGGAAGACCGGCCATCAGCCGCGGTCGTCGTTTTTGTAACGGCGCCGCCTCCACAGATACCAATAGACCGCGAGGTTGACGAGCAGCGCTGCCAGCCCCAACGCCATCTGGGAGTGCAGGGTCAGGCCCAGCGGGTAGAGGAGCGGTTCCAGGTAGCGCTGGATAAAGGAGCCCCCGTAGCCGGCGGCCCCTCCCATACGGCGCCAATGATTTTCCAGGTAGGTGAGAGGGCATATCCCCCCGGCACATTCGATCGCCACCCCCCACACGACGGCAGGCAGGTGGAGCCAGGCCAGCCTCGGCCAGCGGGGCACCGCCAACCCGCCGCAGACCACGAAGAGCACGAACAGGGCATGGACAAGCACCGTCACATCTGCAAGCAGGGAATAGCCCATTCGTTGTTCCGCCGGGTCGTGTCACGCCGGCGGCCCATCAGACCGGCCGCAGGGTGGTTTCGATCCGCACCTCTCCCGTCAGGGTGCGGTGTACCGGGCACTGCCCGGCGATCTCCAGCAGGCGCTGCCGCTGGGACTCGTCCAGTTCCCCGGCCAGTTCCAGCTCCCGTTCGAACCGGTCGATCCGGCGATCATTCTCGTCGCAGTCGCGACAGTCATCGGCGTGGACCTTGTGGTGCGAGAGGCGCACCACCACCTCCTCCAGAGGCCACCCCTTGCGGCGGGCGTACATCTGGAGCGTCATCCCGGTGCAGGCGCCGAGCGCGGCCAGCAGGTACTCGTAGGGCGAGGGGCCCTCGTTGCCGCCGCCGTCCACCACCGGCTCGTCGGCCACCAGGGGGAAGCCGTTGGCGAACAGTTCGGTGCGAAAGCCCTCCGCCCCGGTGCGCGCCGTCACCCGGTTGTCGATCACCGCCGGCGGGACGCGGGAGGGGGCCGGCGCCTCGGTCAGATCCAGGTAGCGTCCGGCCCAGGTGGCGATGACCTCGCCGGCATAGCGGGAGTCCCTGGCGTCGGAAAGAAGATGGTCGGCCGGGTCGAGGGAGACGAAGCTCTTGGGATGGTGAGCGGCCCGGTAGATGTCGGCGGCATTGCCGATTCCCACCATCTGGTCACGGGGGGAGTGCATCACCAGCAGCGCCGCGGTCAGCCGCTGCAGCGTTTCGGCCGGGTGCTGGGACTCCAGGTCATCCAGAAAGCTCTTGCGGATGGTGAAGTCGCGGCCGCCGATGCGGACGGTGGCCTGGCCGGCCCGCCTGATCTGCTCCGCCGTCTCTCCCAGCAGGCTCCGCACCTGGGCGGGGTGGTACGGGGCGGCGATGGTGACCACGGCTGCTGCCAAAGGGATCGCCGCGGCAGCAGCCAGCACGGCCGCCCCTCCCAGGGAGTGGCCGATGAGCAGCCGGGGTGCCTGATACTCCCTCTCCAGGAAGCCGGCCGCCGCCACCAGGTCGCTCACCTCGGAGGAAAAGGTCGTGGCGGCGAATTCCCCCCCACTCTCCCCCAGGCCGGTGAAGTCGAAACGCAGCACGGCAATGCGCCGGCTGCTCAGGGCGCGGCTGATGTGCACCGCTGCCGTCAGGTCCTTGGAGCAGGTGAAGCAGTGGGCAAACAGGGCGTAGGCGACGGGCTGCTCGTCCCCGGGGAGTTCCAGCCGGGCGGCAAGCTGCTC
>DAIERH010000038.1:0-2149 GCA_027346925.1 Geobacter sp. | reverse complement strand
CAGGTGAAGCAGTGGGCAAACAGGGCGTAGGCGACGGGCTGCTCGTCCCCGGGGAGTTCCAGCCGGGCGGCAAGCTGTTCCCCCCGGGCGTTGGGGAAGGTAATTCTCCTGGTGTTCATTACTACCCCCTCTTCTTTTTCCGGTCAGCGTTACGATTCCTCAACGTCTGCGGCCAGCGCCGCGGCCAACCGGCAGAGGCTGGCGGACTCTTCCAGACCGTCCAGGAAACGTCGCGGAATACGCGAGAACCCGACCTGGGCGCCCACCAGGGCGCCGGACAGGATGGCGCGCGCCTGATTCTGCCCTCCCCCGTTGACCGCATGGAGCAGTGCGGATTCGATATCGTCGTGAAAACGGGCCGCCAGATAGTAGGCCGCCGGCAGCTGGTGATAGATGGCGCAGGGCATGCCGTAGACAATCGACACCTTCCAGGCCGGTTCGATGCGGATATCCGGGTCGCTGGCAGCGCCGGCCATATAGGACGGGGTCAGCAGGGCATCCGGGGAGGCAAACCGCCCGGCCCGGAGCGGGTCCGGATCGCCGGGACGTGGCGGCCGCAGGTTGTCGTTGGTCACGGCATGAAACGGGAGCGCCCCGCTGTTGACCAGTCTCATCAGCCTGCCCGACAGCCGGGAATCCAGGCGGTGCCCCTGCACCAACTGCCCCAGCACAGCGCCATAGGCAACGGTCATGGATACCACGGTTTCGTCGCCCTGGGTCAGGATGGTATTGGCGGTGATGGTGCCGGCCAGCCGGGCCGGCTCAAGGGCATAGCGCACCCCCAGGGCCAGGGTGCGTTCGATCGCCTCGGTCGTGTCGGCATGTCCCCCCGTCTGCCCCCACGGCAGTTTCTGCTCCACCCTAGCCCGCCATAGGTCGCGGATCGACTGGCTGGTGTAGCCGCCCGGTCCGTTGACGGGGGTACCGTCCAGGAGCGGCAGAAGTTCTTCATCCATGCGGCGGCAGAAGTCGGTCTCGTCGTACCCTCCCCGTTCCACCAGCGACGTGAGCAGCAGTTTGAGGATAAAGCCGGCCTGGGAGAGCTGGCCGGCCTTGAGTCCGGAGTGGTAGCGGCCCGGCCTGGGGTCGGTATAACCGGTGATCCACTCGCCGTAGTCCCGGCGCAGTTCGGCGAGATCGTAATACCAGTGGGGCCCGAGCCCCAGGGCATCACCGATAAAGGCGCCCATGATGGCGCCTGCCGCGCGGTCCTGGATGGTTGTGACAGACATGGTGTGCCTCCCTTTGTCCGATCAGACGGGGAGATCGGATGATCCGTGATACGGATGGTATTTCGGGAATTCCGGCTATGAGGGAAGGATAGCAGGGAGGGGGAAGGAGTCAATCAAGCGAAGACGCCGGTCTCAACTTTCCCCCATACTAGCCGCGTGAGGTCTCTTGGTGGCCGGCATCGGGATATTGTCTGCGGAAGTGGCGAACCATGAAAACAAGTAAAGCACGGCTAATGTATTTTTCAAGACCCGGCGTAATTTATGGTGCGTCCTTGAACCTGCTGATCATCTTTTTCGAGGCAGGTGAGGCCGCGAGGCCCCTTGTTTGCGTTTTCGCCATAATGGACTAAAATTATCCTATACAATAGGGGAACATCTCAATGAAAACTCAGGAAATAGCGGAGGTGGCACCATGAAACCCTTCATGTCGATGTACAATTCCCACTGCTACGCGTTGATGCGGATGGTCGTCGGTTTTCTCTTTCTCTGGCACGGCAGCCAGAAGCTGTTCGGGTTTCCGAGCGCGATCCCGGGCCAGGTCCCCCCGTTCATTACCTACGTTGCCGGGCCGATCGAGTTGGTTGGAGGGGTCCTGGTCATGATCGGGTTATTCACGCGCTGGGCGGCCTTCCTGGCAAGCGGCGAGATGGCTGTTGCGTATTGGATGGTGCACGGGACCAAGGCCCTGCTGCCGATCCAGAACATGGGAGAACTGGCGGTGGTGTACTGCTTCGTATTTCTGTTCATCTCCACCCAGGGTGGAGGGATCTGGAGCGTCGATGCCCTCAGGACCGGCGATAGCCGCCCGGATGAATCCGTGGCCAGGGGGTCGTTGTAAAGGATGTTATCGGGCCGGACAATCAACACCCGCACACGGCAATGACTAGGGGTCCGGCTGCACTTCATACAAGCAGCCG
>DAIERH010000388.1 GCA_027346925.1 Geobacter sp. | reverse complement strand
TGCGCGCGGACACCCGGCTTTCGAAGCGGATGCGGTAGCCCACCGTCCGGCCCACCGGCTCACCCAGCAGCTCCGCCATGCGTTGCGCCGCGGCGCGCGCGGCCAGGCGGCGCGGTTCCAGCATCAGGATGGAACGGCCCGCGAGCCACGCTTCATCGCGCAACGCCAGCGGCACCAGAGTGGTCTTGCCCGCGCCCGGCGGCGCTTGCAGCACGGCGGCACCGCGCTCGGCAAGCGCGGCGCGCAAGGACTCCAGAACCTCTTCGATGGGCAGCGCGGCAAGATTATTGGTCCGCGAATGAACGCCAATGGACGCGAATTCTGTCTTCCGATCATTTGTGTTCATTGGCGTTGATTTGCGGACTGAATACTTTTCAGAACAATTGTAGGGCGGGCTCCGCCCGCCAATTTGTGAAAACTTCACGGGGGTACCGGTCTGTTTTGTCGGATTCGCCGCTCGCGCGGCTTAATCCGACCTACATTTGCTTAAATCCCCCGCGCGCTGCGCGCGCCGCCCCCTTTGCCAAAGGGGGCTCTCAAGGAACCTCTGAATAAGTCCCCTCTCCCCCGCGGTCGCGGGGGAGAGGGGACAATAGTGACGGCCTCTCCACTTGATCAGAGCTTCCTCAATGCTTACCCCCTTTGAAAAAGGGGGTCG
>DAIERH010000387.1 GCA_027346925.1 Geobacter sp. | reverse complement strand
AAGGACATCGGCATCAACCTGAAGATCAAGCCCCAGATCAGCGAAGGAGATTATGTCCGCCTCGATATCAATCAGGAGATATCGGCGGTGGCGCCCAGCAAGGGGCAGGCCATCGACCTGGTCACCACCAAGCGCGCCGCCAAGACCAGCGTTGTGGTGAAGGACGGCTCGACGGTCGTGATCGGAGGCCTGATCCAGGACCAGGAGAACGAAACGGTCAACAAGGTGCCCTTCCTCGGGGATATCCCCGGCCTGGGATGGCTGTTCAAGACAAGTACAAAGACGCGCACCAAGACCAACCTGATGATCCTGCTCATCCCGCATATCGTCAAGGATAATACCGACTTGACCAGCATCACCGATGAACAGCGCACCAACTTCGGCAAGGCGGCCAAAGACCTGAAGCCGCTCGATGTGCAGCAGGGGCTCGGCGGCAAATGAACGCCAGCCCGACACCGGAAGAACTGGAAATCACCGCCCGGCGCCTGGGGATCGCCTGCCGGGGCGAGATCGGCGCCGAATCGGTCGATCCGGCATTGCTCTCAAGGGTGCCATTGACCTTTGCCCGTGCCCACACGATCCTTCCCTTGAGTGAGCAGGACGGCAGGATCGCCGTTGCCATCGCCAGCCCGGCCGCGCTCCTGGTTCTGGACGAACTGC
>DAIERH010000386.1 GCA_027346925.1 Geobacter sp. | reverse complement strand
CGCCACTCGCGGCGTGTAGCCGCGCTGCCGCCGGATTGTGGCATAGAGATCGTGGTCCGTGGTCCGTGGTCCGTGGTCAGAAAACCACAACCGCGTACCACCGAAGGCAGGGCCGAGGTGGACGGCGTGTAGCCCGCGCCGCGAAGATTGGGCCAGCCGCAAGGCGCGCGATCCCCGCCGCACCGGAGCATACCCGGAGGGTATGTGAGGATGCGAGCGGGGTGAGCGCAACGCAGCGGATGGTCCGAGATTCGCGGCGCACTCAGGAGGAGGGTTCGCCTTCGGGTGTGAAACGGTACCCTACCCCCCGCACCGAGTGGATGTACTGCGGCCGCCTCGCGTCCGTCTCGAAGTAGCGCCGCAGGCGCACGATGAAGTTGTCGATCGTGCGCGAGGAGGAGCCGTACTTGTACCCCCACACCCGCTCGAGGATCAGCTCGCGCGAGACGACCTGCCCCTGGCGCTCGACCAGCAGCTTCATCAGCATGCACTCCTTCTCGGTCAGCTCCACCTCGCCGCGCGGGCCCTTGGCCTTGAACGTGCGGAAGTTGACCTCGTTGCCGCCGAACTTGAAGATCCCGCGCTCGGCCACCGGCGTCTGGTACCACTCCTGCCGCCGCAGGATGCCGCGGATGCGCAGCACGACCTCCTCGAGCAGGAA
>DAIERH010000385.1 GCA_027346925.1 Geobacter sp. | reverse complement strand
CCGCGGTATCGCTACGACCAGCTCATGGAATTTGGCTGGAAGTGGCTGCTGCCGGCGGCTGTGCTGAACCTGCTGGTCACGGCGGCGGGTGTGCTCGCGGGTGGGTGGTAACGATGGGCGGCCTTTACTTCTGGATCTTTGCGGGCGTCGCGATTCTCGCGTCACTCGGCGTGGTGGGGCAGCGCAACCCGATGTACAGCGTGCTGCTCCTGATCGCGTCGTTCGGCGCACTGTCCGGCCTCTACATTCTGCTGGGCGCGCCGTTTGTCGCGGCCATTCAGATCATCATCTACGCCGGCGCCATCATGGTGCTCTTCCTGTTCGTCGTCATGTTGCTGAACGTGCCGACGGAAGATCCGGTGAAGGGCTATCACGTCAAGCTGCTCGGCGGCGCCGGGCCGCGGCACTTCGGCGCGGTCCTCGCGTTCGTGCTCGTTGCCGAGCTCGTGTGGGCGATCTCGCATTTGCGGCTGACCGCGATGCCCGACAACGGCGGCATCACGTCGTCGGTGTACCAGATCGGCGTCAAGTTGTTTCGTGAGTACGCGTTCGCGTTTGAAGCCACGTCCGTGTTGATCCTGCTCGCCATGGTGGGCGCGGTCATCCTCGCCCGGAAGGAGAGCTAGCGTGCTGCCCGAGACAACGCTCAATCACTACCTGAT
>DAIERH010000384.1 GCA_027346925.1 Geobacter sp. | reverse complement strand
CGAGGTGGCCGCGTTCATCGACGACCTGCTGGAGACGATGCGCTGTTCCCCCGGGGGTGTGGGGATCGCCGCCCCCCAGGTCGGGACGCCGCGGCGCATCGTGATCGTCGACGTTTCCGCGCATCGGCGCGGGAGCCAGGAGCAGAACCACGGGTTGTTGATCCTGTTGAACCCCGAGATCCTGGCGATGGGGGGGAAGCAGATCGTCCGCGAGGGGTGCATGAGCGTACCGGACTACACCGCCAACGTCCAGCGTGCCCAGTGGGTGCTGGTCGACGCCCTCGGCCGCGACGGCGAGCGGAAGATCATCGAGTCGATAGGGTTCGAGGCGGTGGCGATCCAGCACGAGATGGACCACCTGGACGGGGTCCTCTTTCTCGATCGCGTCGTGTCGGTGAAGACGGACCTGTTCCGGCGGAAGAAGTACCGCTGACGAACGACGTCAGTGCTGCGAGGTGTCGGCCATCCCGAGCCTTTGCTCCGGGACCGCGACGGCGACGGTCGGGGCCGGCTTCTCCTTCAGGGATACGCGCAACCCCTTGAGGAAGTTCTTCACGTTGCGGATCGTGATCTCCCCGGGCAACGGGGGCAGCGACGAAAGGGTGGTCTCCGTCCGTCCGGAACCTTCCCGCGACGTCCCGGTCAGGCCGATCCGGGGGACCGCGT
>DAIERH010000383.1 GCA_027346925.1 Geobacter sp. | reverse complement strand
CGTGAAGAACGGCTCGAAGATCCTGTTGAGGTTGTCCCGTGGGATACCGCACCCCGTGTCGGATACCGACACGAGCACGGCGTCGCCCTCCGTCCACGACCGGACGGTGATCTCCCCCTCCTTCTCGATGGCCTGCGCCGCGTTGACGAGGAGGTTCATGAACACCTGGTTGAGCTGCTGCGGCCAGCACAAGACCGGGGGGAGGTCGCCGAACTCCTTGTGCAGCACGGCCTTGTACTTGATCTCGTTCCAGGCGATGTTGATCGTGCTCGACAGACACTCGTTGAGGTCCGCGTTCTTCATGCCCGAATCGTCGACCCTCGAGAACGATTTGAGGTCCGAGACGATCTTGCTGACGCGGGTGGTACCCTCGATCGACTCCCGGATCAGTGGCACGACGTCCTCGAGGATGCGGTCGACCTTGAGCGCCTTTCGCTTCCCTTCGAACTCCGCCGCCGACGCCGGGAGGGCCTCGGCCGCCACGGCGACGGCGGCCTTGCTGAATTCGGTAAACCGTCCGACATACTTTTCAAGCGTGAGGAGGTTGGAGGCGACAAACCCGATGGGGTTGTTGATCTCATGCGCGATGCCGGCCGCGAGCAGCCCGATCGACGCCATCTTCTCCTTCTGAAGCATCTGGGCGTGGGCGGATTTCAGATCCGAGTAAGCA
>DAIERH010000382.1 GCA_027346925.1 Geobacter sp. | reverse complement strand
GGTGGGCGCCTGGCTGCGCGAGCACCGCAAGGTCACCGGCGTCCAGATGGCCGCGGCCAACTCGATCGAGTTCGGCATGCCGCTGCTCGACCCGTCGGCGATGGACCCGGCGCAGAGCGCGGTCAAGGCGGTCAAGGAAGAGCTGCTGCGCAAGCACGGGGTGCTGCCGCTGTACAAGCGCGGCAACCGGCTGTTCGTCGGCACCGCCGACCCCACCGACGCCCGCGCGCTGGACGAGATCAAGTTCCACTCGAACCTGATCGTCGAAGCCGTACTGGTGGACGAGACACTGCTGGAAGCTGCCATCGATACGGCGCTGCAGAGCGCCAGCACCACCATCAGCGGCCTGGACAATGACGACGATCTCGATGCGCTGTCGCTCGAGAACGAAAGCGCCGCGCAGTCCGAGGAAGCCGTGGCCGGCGGCGCGGGCACCGACGAGGCGCCGATCGTCAAGTACGTCAACAAGATTCTGCTCGACGCCATCCGCCGCGGCGCTTCGGATATCCATTTCGAGCCTTACGAGAAGTTCTATCGCGTGCGCTACCGCATCGACGGCGTGCTGCGCACGGTGTCCAATCCGCCGGCGGCGCTGTCGCCGCGCATCTCGGCGCGCCTGAAGGTGATGGCACAGCTGGACATCGCCGAGCGCCGCGTGCCGCAGGACGGGCG
>DAIERH010000381.1 GCA_027346925.1 Geobacter sp. | reverse complement strand
CGGTTGCACCGCTGCCGCACCCCACGTCGAGAAGCTGTGCGCCTGTGGGGAAACGACAGAAATCAAGGGCCCGGTCGGTCAGCGCCAAGCCACCGGGCCGGATGGTCGGACCGGTCACGGCCCGCAGGATCGCAGATTCATACATCACGCCCCCACTGCAACGGCTAGCGAACAGTTTCGGGTTCTGGCAAGGCTTTGCGACGACCCCGGCGGAGGCGTAGCAGCGCTACGCCGCACAATGGGGGGAGGAAGCAAAACGCCGCCAGGTTCCGGAAATGTTCGCTTGCCCCTACTTGTCCTCAAGGATCCGCTCCGCGTCCGCCATCCTCCCGGTCGCCAACTCCTCCGACACCAGGACCAGGCCGCAGCCCCGGCAGGCAGGCAGGTCCACCTCGAAATTACCCTTCATGTAGGAAAACCCAATTTTCATGATCTCGAGCTCCCCCCCGCAGGCGGCGCAACTCCACCCCATTGTTGCTTCCGGCAGGCTCATTTCATGACCCCCACGATGTTCATGCGGTGGCAATAGGCGTTGTGGACCGTGAAGCCTGCACCTAACGGGGTGTAGTCCACCCAGAAGGTGACGTTTTCCGGCTGGAGGCAGGCCCGGTACTGGCCGTTTTGGTTGTTCCGCAGCCGTTTGCCGGTCCGCTCCGCATGGTCGATCACCTGTCT
>DAIERH010000380.1 GCA_027346925.1 Geobacter sp. | reverse complement strand
ACCCGGCGAGCCTGCAGACAGCACACTATACCCTAATTTTTCAAGCATCGTTCTGGCTATCACCAAAAGCGACAACTCGTCTTCGACCACCATGACTGTCTCGCCGAGGCAAGGAGGAATTTTTGCCGCTATTTCCGTCCCGGTTTCGACAGCTTTGTTGGCGTACCACGGCAGGTAAATTTTGAATGTGGTACCCTCTCCCGGTTCGCTGTAGACGTTTATGAATCCGTTGTTCTGACTGACGATGCCATACACCATGGACAGCCCGAGGCCGGTCCCCTTCCCCACCTCTTTCGTGGTGAAGAACGGATCGAAAATGTGGTCGAGTAGCTCTTTGTCCATGCCCTCTCCATTGTCACTGACGGCAAGGAGCACATACTTACCCGGCACGAACCCGGGATGGTTCGCACAATAGTCTTCGTCAATGACGACGCTTCCCGTTTCGATAGTGACCTTGCCGACTCCGGTGATTGCGTCCCTGGCGTTGAGGCAGAGATTCATCAGTATCTGCTCAACCTGGATGGGGTCCATCTTGACCGGACACTCGCCAACCGCAGGCATCCAGGCCAGATTGATATCCTCACGGATGAGTCGTCGGAGCATATCGAGTATGCGCTCCACGTTCGTGTTCAAGTCGAGCGCCACGGGAACGATTGTCTCCTTGAGGGCAAAGGC
>DAIERH010000379.1 GCA_027346925.1 Geobacter sp. | reverse complement strand
AGGGCAATGCCGAACCCGAAGGCCACCGCCATGGTGCCGGCCAGGACCCAGGAGGAAACCTCTCCCCCACCCTTCTCACCCTCCTTCTCCTCCTCGGTCATGGCCTCGCTGGCCGAGAAGTTGAGCGCCTTGATGCCGATGACCAGCGAGCTGAACAGCGCCACCGCACCGCGCACGATGGGAAGCTTGACCACGGGATAGCGCTGCGAGAGCGGCACCACCAACTCCTTCTTCACCACGATCTCGCCGTCGGGCCGGCGCACGGCAATGGCCACGGAGCGCGGGGCGCGCATCATGACCCCCTCGATAACCGCCTGGCCGCCTACGTTGATCTTTTCCATATATTCCTTTCGCAGGGACAACCCCGTGTGGTTGCCCTGATGGGCGGCCACACGGGGCCGCCCCTACACCAGATTCTTGAAATACTCCCGCACCTCGGTCGTCTGGCCACAGCAGAACTGTCCTTCCGGGCAGGGAGCGCCGACGCAACCCGGCCCTGCCTCACGGAAGATGGCCGGCGCGATCCGCTTCACCAGCCTGAGCATCTCCACCGCCATCTCGCGGATCTCCCACTGGGCGCGCTGGCAGCAGCGCAGGGCAAAGAAATGCAACAGTTCCCGGGCGTTCATGGTCATGATGATTCGGGACTCGGTGGCGTTGGGCAGGATGTAGCGGGCATCCTCGGGCG
>DAIERH010000037.1 GCA_027346925.1 Geobacter sp. | reverse complement strand
CCTCCTTGAACCTCTCCTCGGCTGCCTTGTCGCCCGGGTTCTTGTCCGGGTGGTGTTGAATGGCAAGCTTGCGGAAAGCCTTCTTGATCTCGGCCTCGGAGGCGTTGCGGTGGACCCCCAGTATCTCGTAATAATCGCGTTTTTCGCCGTTTGCCACTATGATTTCCTTGATAACGCAACGAGCAGCGACCCTGAAATGAGGCGCTGCCCGTTGCAAAAGATAGGCTGAAGTCCGAAGGGTTGCCCCTTCAGCCTTCAACCTTTAGTCTTCAGCCTTATTTTTTCTTCTCGTCCTTGACCTCTTCAAAGTCAGCATCGACCACCTTTTCGTCCTTGCCTGCCGACTGGGTGGACTGTTCGGCACCGGTCGCGGCCTCGTCCCCGCCGGCCTGGGTCTTGGCATACATGGCCTCGGCCAGTTTGTGAGCGGACTGGGCCAAGTCGTCGGTGGCCTTCTTGATCGCCTCTGCGTCCTCGCCTTCCATGACCTTTTTCAGGTCGGCGATCTTGTTTTCAATGGTCCCTTTTTCAACGGCATCGATCTTGTCGCCGAACTCCCTGAGGGACTTCTCGGTGCTGTAGATCATGCTGTCGGCGTGGTTGCGGGCCTCGATGGCCTCGCGTTTGCGCTTGTCCTCTTCGGCGTGTGCCTCGGCGTCGCGCACCATCTTGTCGATCTCCTCCTTGGAGAGGCCGGAGGAGGCGGTGATGCGGATGGACTGTTCCTTGCCGGTACCCAGGTCCTTGGCCGAGACATGCACGATGCCGTTGGCGTCGATGTCGAAGGTAACCTCGATCTGGGGTACGCCGCGCGGTGCCGGCGGGATGCCGGACAGCTCGAAATTGCCGAGGGTCTTGTTGTCCCTGGCCATCTCACGCTCCCCTTGCAGAACATGGATGGAAACGGCTGGCTGGTTGTCCGCGGCGGTGGAGAACACCTGGCTCTTACGGCAGGGGATGGTGGTGTTCTTCTCGATCAGCCTGGTCATGACGCTGCCCAGGGTCTCGATCCCCAGGGAGAGCGGAGTCACGTCCAAAAGCAGCACGTCCTTGACGTCCCCCTTCAGCACGCCCCCCTGGATGGCGGCGCCGATGGCCACCACCTCGTCCGGGTTGACCCCCCTGTTGGGGGTCTTGCCGAAGATGTCCTCGACCTTTTTCTGCACGGACGGCATGCGGGTCATGCCGCCCACCAGTATCACCTCGTCGATGTCGCTGGGGGAGAGTCCGGCGTCCTTGAGGGCGGTACGGCACGGGCCTTCCAGTTTGGCCAGGAGCTGGGCACAGATCAATTCCAGCTTGGCGCGGGAGAGCTTCATGGTCAGGTGCTTGGGACCGGAGGCGTCGGCGGTGATGAAGGGGAGGTTGATGTCGGTCTCCAGGGAGGTGGAGAGTTCGCACTTGGCCTTTTCGGCTGCCTCTTTCAGGCGTTGCAGGGCCATCTTGTCCCCGCGCAGGTCGATCCCCTGGTCCTTCTTGAACTCGTCGGCAATCCAGTCGATCACCAGCTGGTCAAAATCCTCGCCCCCCAGGAAGGTGTCGCCGTTGGTGGACTTGACCTCGAACACGCCGTCGCCAAGCTCCAGGATGGAGATGTCAAAGGTACCGCCCCCCAGGTCGAAGACCGCCACCTTTTCCTCTTTCTTCTTGTCCAGGCCATAGGCCAGGGCCGCGGCGGTCGGTTCGTTGATGATGCGCAGCACGTTGAGGCCGGCGATCTTGCCGGCGTCCTTGGTGGCCTGGCGCTGGGAGTCGTCGAAGTAGGCCGGGACGGTGATGACGGCGTCGGTGACGGTCTCCCCCAGGTAGTCCTCGGCGGTCTTTTTCATCTTCTGCAGCACGATGGCCGATATCTCGGGCGGAGAGTAGCGCTTAGCGCGCACCTCTACCCAGGCGTCGCCGTTGTCGGCCTTGACGATCTTGAAAGGGGAGATGGCAATGTCCTTCTTCACCGCGTCCGATTCAAATTTACGGCCGATCAGACGCTTGATGGCGTACAGGGTGTTTTCCGGGTTGGTGACGGCCTGGCGTTTGGCCTGTTGTCCCACCAGGCGCTCTCCGTTGTCGGCGAATGCCACCATCGACGGGGTGGTGCGGCTCCCTTCGGCGTTGGCGATAACGACCGGTTCACCACCCTCCATGATTGCGACGCAGGAGTTGGTGGTTCCCAGGTCGATTCCGATTACCTTGCTCATGACGTGATATTCCTCCTTTGAGTCTGTCTATGTGAAAGTTAGTCATCGTTTCTGGAAAAAACAAGGGTAAGTAAAAAAAAGTTTTGAGTTGTGAGTTTCGGGGTAACCCCCCTGGATTCATGCTGAAAATTCGAAACTTATTTCGGTGAGGTCGAGACCGAGACCATTGCGGGCCGCAGCAGCCGCTCCTTCAGCAAGTACCCTTTCTGGAACTCTTCCACAACGGTGTTGGCTGGGTACTCGTCTGTCGGCACCTGCGTCATGGCCTGGTGAAAGGTGGGATCAAAGGGGGCACCCGCAGCCTCCACGGCGGTGACGCCGAATTTCTTCAGGGCCGCCAGCAACATGCAGTGGGTCATACGGATGCCTTCCACCACCGCGGAGTCACCATCTTCACCCACATGGGCCAGGGCGCGCTCAAGGTTGTCCACCACCGGCAGGATCTCCTCGATCAGGGACTTGATGCCGTAGTTGAGCAGTTCCTCTTTTTCCCGGCTGGCACGTTTACGGTAGTTCTCCAGGTCGGCCCGTTCACGCAGGAAACGGTCCCAATGTTCACGGCATTCCTTTTCCTTGGCACTCAGCTGTTCTTCGAGTTGATGGATGCGTTCCTCGGGCGTGGCCGCTTCCGTGGCGGTTTCGGCGGCGTCATGCCCGGCGCTGTCGGCGGTGTTGATCTGTGCGGTGTCGTGTCGTGTTTCATGCTTTTTCATGGTTCGTTTAGGTTCCTTTTGAAGCCGGACGGTGAGATCAGGCGTCGTTGAGCAGCCTGCTCACCAGCCGCGCGGTGTAGTCAACAATGGGGATGACATTGGAATAGCCCATACGGGTGGGGCCAATAATCCCCAACAGCCCGACGGTATTGCTGCTGGTAACGAAACGCGAGGTGATCAGGCTGACCCCGGCCGACCGGCTGACCGGCGTCTCTGATCCGATATAGATCTGCACCCCCTCGGCCGTCATGCAGCGATTCAGCAGTTGCAGAAGGTGCCCCTTCTGTTCGAAGGCGCGGAAGATGTCCTGCATCCGGCGCACATCGCTGAATTCCGGCTGGTCGAGGATGCGCGCCTGTCCCTCCACGAAGATTTCCTCGTCTTCCATGGTCACGGCCTGCTGGCTGATACGCAGTGCCCGGGACATGAGATGGTCGTACTGCACCTTTTCCGATTGCATCTCTTTGAGGATGCGCTCCCGAACCTGGGAGATGGTCAACCCCTGCATCAGGTCATTCAGATAATTGCCCATCCTGACCAGGTCCTCCTGGGGGATGTCCTCCTCGGTCTCGACCAGGCGGTTCTGGACCGAGCCGTTGCTGGAAACCAAAATGGCGAGCACCCGGCGGGTGCCCAGGTGCAGGAACTCGATGTGACGGAAGACGTCGGAAATAAAGCTGGGCGCCACCACGATGCCAATATAGTTGGACAGAGAGGAAAGGGTGCGGCTCGTCTCTTTGAGGATGTCCGAAAGCCCGGCCCCTGCCTGACGGCAACGCCGGATGATCATCTGTTTCTCCTCGCGGGTGACCTGGCGGAGGGCAACGAGCGAATCCACGTAGAAACGGTAGGCCTTTTCGGTCGGTATCCTGCCGGCCGAGGTGTGGGGCGACGTCAACAGCCCCATTTCCTCCAGGTTGGCCATGACGTTCCTGACCGTGGCGGCGGAGAGCGTCATGGCATGACGGCGGGCCACGGTGCTGCTGCCCACCGGTTCGGCCGTGGCGATATAATCCTCGACGATTGCCTCGAGTATCTGTCTGCTTCTTGGTGAGAGTTCCACATCCATGGTCAAACCCCAAAAAATTAGCACTCATAGTTGTAGAGTGCTAAAATCTACTTACAAATTAATCAGTAGCAGGGTATTTGTCAAGGATCAATTCATCCGGCGCTCCAGCGGTTGACTCCTGTCAAATGGCTTGCCTCGACATGGCAAAAGAGTGTATAAAGATTAATTCAGCATCATTTCGTCTCTGATCACGTCAAAGGGGAAAACGGCAGTGTCCTGGCAGGCTATCGGCATATTCGATTCAGGGGTGGGCGGGCTGACCGTCCTGCGCGAGATCATCGGGGCGCTGCCCCAGGAGGATACCATCTATTTCGGCGATACGGCCCGGGTACCCTACGGGACCAAATCGCCCGAAACCGTGGCCCGTTACTCCCGCGAGATCACCTCGTTCCTGGTCAGGCGTGATATCAAGCTTCTGGTGGTGGCCTGCAACACGGCGTCGGCGGTGGCCCTGGGCGGGCTCAAGCGGGACTTTTCCATTCCGGTGGTGGGGGTGATCGAGCCGGGGGCACGCCGCGCCGTGGAGGTGACCCGCAGTGGCCGCATCGGCGTGATCGGCACGGCCGGCACCATCAAGAGCAGCGCCTACACCCGCGCCATCAAGCGCCTCGACCCGGCTGCCGAGGTCTTGACCCGCGCCTGTCCGCTGTTCGTGCCGTTGGCCGAGGAAGGGTGGACCGACAACCAGGTGGCACGCCTCACGGCCCAGAGCTATCTGCGCGAGTTGAAGGATGCCGGGGTGGATACCCTGGTGCTCGGTTGCACCCATTACCCGCTGCTCAAGCCGATCATCGCGGAAACCATGGGGCCCGGGGTTACCCTGGTGGATTCGGCCGAGGAAACCGCCCGGACCGTGGCCGAGATCCTGGCAAAAAAGAAACTGTTGCGGCCCCCTACCGAGCACGGAAACCACCATTACTATGTCAGCGATATCCCGGCCGGTTTCATCCGGGTGGGTAACCGCTTTCTGGGGGGGCGGCTGGGGGATGTGTACCAGGTGAATCTGGATGATGATGGAGAGGAGTAGCGAATCATGCCCTCTGGACGGCATAAACGCATCAACGTCAACCTGCTGATACCGTTTCTGGTGATAGCCCTGGTATTCGGCGGGTTGATCTGGCAAAAATACCGCGCCAGCCGCGTGGTACCCCCAAAACTGCACGTTGTGCAGCCTTCCGGCGTACGCACGGGGGTGCTGTTTTTCGTGGCCGACGGCAGCAGGCTGGCGCGGGAGGCGCGCGAACTGGAACCGTGCGGCGAGACGACCGCCTGCGTCAAGAACCTGCTGGATGAACTGTTCAGCGGCCCGGTGGGGGAACTGAACGAGGCCTTGCCGGAGGGGGCGGGCTTCAACAGCGTGCAGGTTGTGGGCGATACGGCGACCATCGACCTGAATCGGAACTTTAGCGATGAGCTGCCATCGGGCAGTTCGTCCGAGATGCTGGCGGTCTATTCCATCGTCGATACGGTCTGTGCCAATTTTCCGCAGATTGCCCAGGTGAAGCTGACCATCGAAGGAGCGGGTGGGGCGCGGCTCAGCCACCTGGACCTCTCGCAGCCGCTCCGCCCCGATTATACCTTGGAACGCGAACCCGCCGCAGCGGATTCGGGCAAGACAACTCCACCATCACGGCCTACGAAGGGAACTCCATGAAACCATTCCGTGAAGCCATTCGGGACCAGGTGCTGATCCTCGACGGGGCCATGGGAACCATGCTCCAGGAGCGGGGGCTCAAGCCCGGCCAGTCCCCCGAGGAACTCAACCTGACCATGCCGGATGTGGTGGCCTCGGTCCATCGCGATTATATAGACGCCGGCGCGGACATTATCGTCACCAATACCTTTGGTGGCAGCCGTTTCAAGCTGGCCCATTACGGGCTGGAAGGACGGCTGGCCGAGATCAATGCCCGGGCCGTGGAGATCGCCCGCAAAGAGGCTGGTAACAAGGCCTGGGTGGGCGCGTCCATCGGTCCCACCGGCCAATTCGTGGAGCCCTTGGGAGAGGTCGCCTTCGACAGGATGAAGGCCGCCTTCCGCGAGCAGGCGGAGGCGCTGATAGGCGCCGGGGCCGACCTGATCAGCCTGGAGACCTTCCTGGACATCAAGGAGTGCCGTGCCGCTCTGATTGCCATCCGCGAGGTGTCCCGGGATATCCCGGTGATCGCCATGCTGACCTTTGACGACAACGGCCGCTCGGTTCTGGGAACACCGCCCGAGGCCGCCGCCATCACCCTGGCCGCGGCCGGCGCCGATGTCGTCGGCTCCAACTGCGGTCTGGGTGTGGATGGGATGTACGATGTTCTGCGGCGCATGCGGGAGGTGACCGAGGTTCCCATGATTTGCCAGGCAAATGCCGGCCTGCCGGTCCTGGTGGAGGGGGAGACGGTGTTCCCCGCGACCCCCCGCGAGATGACCGCCTACCACGACCGGTTGATCGACCTGGGGGTGAGGGTGATCGGGGGCTGTTGCGGCACCACGCCGGCCCATATCCGTGCCATGAGAGAGGCCCTGGCTGGGCGTCAGCGGACCTGGGAGCCGCGGTCGGAGACGACCGGCGCCACCCTCCTCTCCAGCCGTGCCGGCTGGACCGCGGTAGGGGACGGGAACAAGACCGCCATCATCGGCGAGCGGATCAACCCCACCGGCAAGAAGCTCTATTCCGAGGAACTCCGCGAAGGCAAGGTGGCCTATATCCGTCGCGAGGCCATGGAACAGGCCCGGGCCGGGGCAACGCTCCTGGATGTGAACGTGGGGGCTCCGGGCATCGACGAGCCGGCCGCCATGGAGCGTGCCGTGTTCTGCGTCAGCGGGGCCGCAAGCGTGCCGCTCGTGCTGGACTCTTCCAGCCCGGCCGCCCTGGAGCGCGGACTGAAGGCGGCCGACGGCAAGGTGCTGATCAACTCGGTTTCGGGCGAGTCCAAGAGCCTGGCCCGGGTCCTGCCATTGGCAAGGAAATACGGCGCAGCCGTGATCGGCCTGACCCTGGACGCCAAGGGGATCCCCGATACCGCCGAGGGGCGCCTGGCCATTGCGCGCCGCATCCGCACGGCAGCCCGCAAACAGGGCATCCCCGACGCGGATGTCATCATCGACTGTCTGACCCTGACGGTCAGCGCCGAGCAGAAAAGGGCCGCCGAAACCCTGCGGACCATCCGGCTGGTCAAGGAAAAGCTCGGGCTCTCCACGGTGCTGGGGGTCAGTAACATCTCCTTTGGCCTGCCCCAGCGGCCGCTGATCTCATCGGCCTTTTTCGCCATGGCCATGGCGGCCGGCCTGGACGCGGCCATTATCAACCCCAAGGACAAGGCCATGATGGATGCCTGGCGTTCGGCCATGGTGCTCTTGAACCGTGACCCGCAGGCTGCCGCCTACATCGAGGCCTATCGCGGCGAACAGGCCGCCGTGGGCGCGGCCACGCCCGTTTCCGACAGACCGCTCTCCATCCGCGAACAGTTGGCCCGGGCGGTGATCGACGGTGACCGTGACGCCATTGTCCCCCTGGTGGAAGAGGCCCTTGCGTCGGGGCTGGCGCCGATGCAGGTAAGCAGCGAGGGTTTTCTGCCCGGTCTGGAGGAGGTGGGGAGGCGTTTCGAGAGGAACATCTTCTTCCTGCCCCAGGTGATGCAGTCGGCCGACACCATGCAGGCAGGTTTCGCCCGCCTGAAACAGGAGATGAAGGGACAGGCCTTCGAGAGCAAGGGCCGCATCCTGATGGCCACCGTGGAGGGTGATATCCACGATATTGGCAAGAACATCGTCTGCACCCTGCTGGAGAACCACGGCTTCCAGGTGTTCGACATCGGCAAGAACGTCTCGGCCGCCACCATCATCGCCAGGGCAAAGGAGTATGCGGTGGATGCCGTCGGCCTGTCGGCGCTGATGACCACCACCATGTCCGAGATGGATAATGTGATCAAGAAACTGCGGGCGGCCGGGATCAAAACCTTCACCATGGTGGGGGGGGCAGTGGTGACCCAGGAGTATGCCGACCGTATCGGGGCCGACCTGTACGCCCGCGACGCCATGGAGGCGGTGGCCAAGATCAAGCGGCTGCTGGCGGGCAAAGAGTAGGGGCCTGGGTCGGATTTCTCCACGGGACGGCTCGTCGCGTCACCCGGCCCTGATCGATTTACCCTGTTGCGATTATTCACTCTTCTGTGCTAGCGTGAATACCATTAGGTTATTTCACGAGCGGATCTACAGATGGTCTTGGGATTCAATCATAATGTGCGGTACAAGGGAGAAATCTTCCATGTACAGACCGAGGACAGCGGCCTGGACAAGCCCCAGATCGTTACGTTGCTCTACAAGGGGGGGATCATCCTTGCCTCCCGGAAAACCAGCTACGCCGATATCCTCAAGATGGAGAAACTTGGGTCGGTTGTGGAAGAGTTGATGAAGGAACAGCACAAGGAGATGATGTATCGCCTCAAGTCGGGTGAGTTTGACGGGCGAGCCCTGACCGCATCCACAACTTCACCGGTGGCGGCATCCGATGCGGCCGTTTCCCCAACTCCACCCCCTGTTCCTCGGTCGGGACCCGACCAGCCCCGGACGCCGCCGACCGTCTCCGCTCCTCTTTCCACATCCCCTCCCCCAGCCATCCCCAAGAACAGTGCCAGTCTGGATGACGCCGTCTTGGCCTTTTTCGGCCCCCGTGGAAAATAGTTGGGTGCAGGCAATTCATTCCCTGTCCCGCCGGGAACGCCTTAAACGCGCCGCATCGGCGCCTGGAGATCATCTGCCGTGTTCAAGAGCCTGACAACAAGGATAATCGTTACCACCATCAGCCTGCTGGTCGGCGGTATCTATATCTATACCTTTTTCAACGTTCGCCACCAGCAGTCGCAGCTCATCGACAGCGCGCGGGAAAATACCGAATTACTCCTGCATACGGTGGAGAGCAGCATCTACAACACCATGCACCTGGGGAACGTGCAGGATGTAGGCTCCATTCTCGCCATGGTCGGCCAGCATAACCAGTTGGTCGGTGTGCGGATCTTCCACCCCCACGGCGTTATCCTGCGCTCGTCCAACCCGTCCGAGGTCGGCAGGACGGTGAACGCGAACGATTACCAACTGTTCCAGAGTCCCAGGAATTACGGCATCTTCGACCTTCCCCCCCATGGCGAGGTGTTGACGATGGTCAAGCCGATCTATAACGAGGTGGCCTGCCATACCTGTCACGGCACCAAGGCCAGGGTGATCGGTATTCTCGATATCAATTATTCGCTCAACCGCACCAAGATGCAGATGCTTGAAGCATCGCGCATCTTCATCGTCTCGTCGGTGGCGATCACCGTGTTTCTGGCAATAACCATCTCCCTGATCCTGTTGAAATTCGTCAAACGCCCCCTGGACAGCATCATCGACAACATGTCGCGGGTGGAAAAGGGTGACCTGAGCGGCAGGGTCGATTACCAGGGCAAAGACGAGATCGGACGCCTGATCACCAGTTTCAACTCCATGGTCGACCGCCTGGACGCTGCCAAAACGGAACTGGAACAACTCCACTTCCAGCAACTGGAACGGGCCGACCGGCTGGCCTCCATCGGCGAGATGGCGGCCGGCATTGCCCACGAGATCAAAAATCCCCTGGCAGGCATCTCGGCGGCGGTGGCCATCATCAAGGACGATCTGATCACCGCGGATCCGCGTTACGAGATTCTCGGAGAGGTCCTGCAACAGGTACAGCGCCTGGACAAGACGGTCAACGACCTGCTCTTCTTCGGCAAGCCCACGGTGCCGGAACTGTCCTGCATCGACATCAACGAAGTCATCACCAAGACCTTCAAGTTCGCCTCCCAGCACCGCGGGCTGCTGAACATCGAGAAACGGCTCGAACTCGCCCCCGACCTCCCCACGGTGTATGCCGACAGCAAGCAGATGCAGCAGGTCTTCCTCAACATTATCCTGAATGCCTTTCAGGCCATGGCGAACGGTGGAACCCTGACCATTACCACCTGCCTGAGTCCGCGGCAGGACCGGACTTTTGTACGGATCGACGTTGCCGACACCGGTCCAGGTATCCCTCCCCAGATCCTGGAAAAGATATTCACGCCGTTCTTCACCACCAAGGCCCAGGGCACGGGGCTTGGATTGCCCATCTGCTGCAAGCTTGTTGATCTGCACAACGGGGAGATCAAGGTTGCCAGCGACGACAGGAATGGGACCGTCTTTACCATTGAGTTGCCGGCATGCGGCGTGCAAAAAATTAACGGCACGAGGAGCGAACGTGAAGCGTAACAAGATTCTGGTCGTTGACGATGAACATCTGATCCGCTGGTCCCTGGAGCAGAACCTGAAGAAGCAGGGGTATGAGGTGGTTACCGCCGCCAGCGGCGAGGACGCCCTGCGTATCGCCCGCGAGGAACAGCCCGATCTGGTGCTCCTGGATATCCAACTGCCGGGCATCAGCGGTATCGAGGTCCTGGAAAAGCTCAAGGATTACGACGAGGAACTCGTGGTCATCATGGTCACGGCCCAGGGGGGGCTGGAAATCGCGGTCAACGCCATGCGCCTGGGGGCACACGACTACGTCAGCAAACCGTTCAATCTGGATGAGCTCGCGATCATCATCAGGAAGGCGCTGGAGACATCCGACCTGAAGCGCGAGGTGGCCCGGCTCCGTTCCGAGACGAAAAAGTCGTTCCCGCCCAATATCATCGGCGACAGCAGGCATATGAAATACCTGATGGAGATCCTGGACAAGGTTGCACGGAGCGAGGCCTCGACGGTGCTCGTGCAGGGCGAATCGGGTACCGGCAAGGAGTTGGTGGCCAAGTGGGTCCACTACAGCTCGAACAGGGCCGAGAAACCCTTTGTCGCCATCAACTGTGCGGCGGTACCGGCCACCCTGTTGGAAAGCGAGTTGTTCGGCCATGAGAAGGGTGCCTTCACCGATGCCAAGACCACCAAGAAAGGGCTGTTCGAGCTGGCCGACGGCGGTACGGTGTTCCTGGACGAGATCGGCGACATGGAAATGGGGATGCAGGCCAAGCTGCTGCGGTTCCTGGAAGACCGCACCTTCCGGCGCATCGGCGGCGGGCGGGTCTTTTCCGTGGATGTGCGCATCATCTCGGCCACCAACAAGGACCTGCAGAAGGCCATTGAGGAGAAGTCATTCCGTAACGACCTGTACTACCGTCTGCAGGTCATCCCCATCTTTCTGCCACCCCTGCGGGAGCGCAGGGAGGACATCATCCCCCTGGCCAGCCACTTCATAGAGGTATACAACCGGGACTTCAATAAAAAGGTCCAGGGTATCGCCCCCATGGCCGAGCGCATGCTGCTCGATTACGGCTGGCCCGGCAATGTGCGCGAACTGAAAAACGTCATCGAGCGGGCCATCATCCTGGGCAACGACGAAACGCTGCTGCTGGATCATCTGCCGTTGGAGATCGTGGCCAAGTCCTCCTCCGAGGGGGGGGCGCAGTTGGCGCCGATGTCGATGTTTCACCTTCCGCCCGAGGGGGTCGATATTGAGGAAGTGGAAAAGGAGTTGATCCGCCAGGCCCTGGACAGCACGGAATGGAACCAGTCCAAGGCGGCCAAGAAGCTCAACCTGGGCATCGACGCCTTCCGGTACCGCATGAAAAAATTCGGCTACCTGAAGTGATTCCTGAATACGTGACGCCCCGCATGACTTCCCGCGGGAATATGGTCCCCTGTCCGGTTGAACCGCATGATTTTTCTCTTGATTTACCTTTAAAACTGACATATCGTTCACTTTATGAACAGTATCGATGGTGGCGCTCACGATGATTTGAATGCCTTCCAACTCCTCTCGGAGGTGGCGGATGAACAGCCCATTTCCCAGCGCGAACTGGCACGGCGCCTGGGCATTGCGCTGGGGCTGGTAAACTCCTACATCAAGAATTTCGTTGCCAAGGGCTTCATCCGCGTCAAGAATTATCCCCGCAACCGGTACGCCTATCTGCTGACCCCCCAGGGCATGGCTGAAAAGGCGCGACTGGCCTATCAGCACATCCACTATTTCAGCAATCTCTACATGGTCACCCGCCAGGATTATCTGCGGCTTTTCAGGGAACTGGCGGAACGCGGGATCTTCCGGGTCGTGTTCTGCGGTGTCGATGAGGTGGCGGAGATCGCCTGGCTTTCGCTGCACGAGGCCGGACTGGAGTTGGCCGATGTGATGGATGACAGCCGCAGCGGCGAACTTTTCATGGGCCGCGAGGTCGTGACCCTGGCCCATGGCCTGCTGGCCGGCAATCACCGGATTGTCATCACCTCGTTGAAGCGTGCTGAACAGTTGCGGCACCGCCTGCGTGATCTGGGGGTCGGTGACGATGCCATCCTTCACCCCGGTTCCCCTGTCCTGCCCATATCCGATTCCGGCCAGTGAACGGCCGACAAGGAAGAAAGGAATATATGGATAAACATGCAAAGATATTCGTGGCCGGTCATCGCGGCATGGTGGGCTCCGCCATTGTCCGCCGCCTCCAGGCCGAAGGGTATGACAATCTGCTGCTCAGGTCGAGCGACCAGCTCGACCTGCGGAACCAGGCAGCGGTTACAAGGTTCTTCAGTGACGAAAGGCCGGAGCACGTCTTCCTTGCGGCCGCCAAGGTGGGCGGCATCATGGCCAACAGCACCTACCCGGCCGAGTTCATCTACGACAATCTGCTGATCCAGGCCAACGTCATCCACAGCGCCTGGCTGACCGGCGCCAAGCGCCTGCTGTTCCTGGGGAGCACCTGTATCTACCCCAAGCACGCACCCCAGCCCATGAAAGAGGAACATCTGCTGACCAGCCCGCTGGAGCCTACCAACGACGCCTATGCCGTGGCCAAGATCGCCGGCATCTACCAGTGCCGCTCCTATAACCGCCAGTACGGCACCAGGTACCTGGCGGCCATGCCCAACAACCTCTACGGTCCCAACGACAACTTCGACCTGGAGAAGTCCCACGTCCTGCCGGCCCTGATCAGGAAGTTCCACGAGGCCAAGGAGGGGGGGACGGCTGCGGTTGCGGTGTGGGGCAGCGGCACTCCGCTCAGGGAATTCCTGCATGTGGACGACCTGGCCGAGGCCTGCCTGTTCCTGATGAACCTGGATGAGGCTCGCTACGACGGGCTGCTCCATGACCCGGTCGCGCCGGCCCTGATCAACGTGGGTTCCGGCCAGGAGGTGAGCATCCGGGAACTGGCCCTGCTGGTGAAGGAGGTGGTCGGATTTCAGGGTGAGGTGGTGTTCGACGGTTCCAAGCCGGACGGGACCCCACGCAAACTGGCCGATGCCTCGCGCATCCATGCCTTGGGGTGGCGGCACCGCATCGGGCTGGAGGAGGGGGTGCGGGGGGCGTACGAGTGGTACCGCAGCCAGACATCTAACGGGAAGTAACGTCCCTTGACCCGTTTCATCAAAAACATTCTCCGCTTTCTCGGTTTCGACCGGGCGGTCAGTTTCGGCATCCTGGCACGGGTGTGGAGCCTGTTCTCCGGGCCGATCACCATGCTGGTCATTGCCACCGGATTTTCGCCGACCCAGCAGGGCTTTTACTTTACCTTCAGCAGCCTTCTGGCGCTCCAGACCTTTTTTGACCTGGGGCTGATGTTCGTCATCGCGCAGTTCGCCAGCCATGAATTCGTGAACCTCTCCTGGGGAAAGAACGGGACCGTGGCCGGGGAACCGGTTGCCCTGAAGCGTTTCAACGACCTTCTCTGCAAAACGGTGCTCTGGTTCGGGGTGGCATCCCTGCTGATGATGGCGGTATTGATCCCGGCTGGCCTGATATTCTTCGGGCAGAAGGGAGGGGTCGCGTTTTCCTGGCGCTTGCCCTGGGTGCTGGCCGTGGCGGGCACCGCGCTCAACCTGTTCGTCATGCCGTTCTTTGCCATCATCATGGGGAGCGGCGACGTGGTGACCGTCAATAAACGGGAGCTGGTCGCGGCCGTCCTCAGTTCCTTCCTCTGCTGGCTGGTAATCGGCCTCGGCGGCGGACTCTACGCGGCATTTGCCGTCAACCTCGGGGCCCTGGCCATCTCGTGGGGGTATCTCCTGGCCAGGCGGCCGGAATTGGTGATATTGGCATGGAGGGGATGGTTCGGCGAAGAGCGGAAGATGCGTAAGGCGCAGGGGGGGCTCGCCTGGTGGGGAGAGATCTGGCCCATGCAGTGGCGGATGGCTGTTTCGTCCGGCTCGGCCTATTTCATCTTCCAGCTTTTCAATCCTGTCCTTTTCCAGTACCACGGGTCGGTGGTGGCGGGCCAGATGGGGATGACGCTCACGGCCGCAAATGCGCTTCTGGCCGGGAGCATGACCGTAGTGAACGCCAAAACCCCGGAATTCGGCAAGCTGATCGCCGTTCGTGATTGGGAGGGGCTCGATCGGCTTTTTTCCCGGGTAATCAGACACGCGCTGTCACTGGTGGCCGTCGGGGCCGCCG
>DAIERH010000378.1 GCA_027346925.1 Geobacter sp. | reverse complement strand
GATCCGGAGACGACACCCTGGGGCTTCACCGGCCAGTTCGCCAGCAAGCTGATGTATTTCTGGCGCGATATCGGCATCAAGCAGGTCTATGTCTGCCCGGACCTGAACTACGGCGCTGCAGTCCATGCCGACAAATGGATCCCGGTGCTGCCCAACACCGACGTGGCGATGCAACTGGCTATAGCCTACACCTGGATCAAGGAAGGCAGCTACGACAAGGATTACGTCGCCACGCACGTCGTCGGCTTCGACAAGTTTTCGGCCTATGTGATGGGCGAGACCGACGGCGTGCCGAAGACGCCGGCCTGGGCCTCGCCCAAATGCGGCGTGCCGGAATGGACCATCAAGGCGCTGGCACGCGAATGGTCCAAGAAGCGTACCTCGATCGCGCACTACTTCGGCGGCGGTTATATCCGTGGACCCTACTCGCACGAACCGGCACGCATGGAAGTGTGTCTGCTCGGCATGCAGGGGCTTGGCAAGCCGGGCGTGCACCAGCACCAGATGACCTATTGGGGCATGCCGCGCATGGAGGGCCTAGCCGGCACCTCGTTCTGGAACCCCGAGATCGCTGAACGTCTCGCCATTCCACCGCTATCCTCCATCGCCAACTGGCAGGAATCCGCGCTGCCCAAGACGCTGGTACACACCCATCTGAAGACTGAAGAGCCCTTGAAGTTCATGGGCAC
>DAIERH010000377.1 GCA_027346925.1 Geobacter sp. | reverse complement strand
CCGGTCCATCGCCACCAGCACCGACGGCATGGAGTCGACGATGTTGGCAAGGAAGTTCTTCAGAAGCCGGATCTGCTTTTCGGCCCGTCTGCGTTCGGCGAGTTCGTTCTCCAGCTTCTCATTCGCGTCCCGCAGTTCGGCCGCCCGCTGCTCCAGATATGCCAGCCTGGCCGCGGGTATGGTTACGATTTCTTCCATTGGGTCTCCCGTGTCCCGTTGCCGTTATGAGGTCTGTGTCCTCTCCAATGGAGAGGAGCCTGATGGCAGGGAATGATGATGCCGGGACGGCAGTAACGCACTGTTGCAGTATCTTGTATATGCAAGCATCCTGGAGTCGGGTTGAGCACAATTCCCCGCCGGGGAAATAATCTGGGCAGGTCTTTCCCGCCGAGGTGGCGGGTTGGTATGTATACAGATTTTTTCTTGTCAAATGGTATCCCGTATTCCCGGCTTTGCAAGTGGGACGGAGCAGGAAATCGAATATTTCTGCATGGACAGAACCGGCCGATCTGGTACATTATGCGCGTGCAGACCGATCCACTACGCACAAGGAGACGCACCATGAACCTGCCCGCCATCATCCGGAGCACCGCCCGTGCCGAACGTCTGGCCACCGAGAAAAACGCCGCGTGGCTCATGGAGCACATGAGTCCCTTCTTCTTTCAGGCCATGGCGGACGAGGAAGAGTCCCTGGTTTT
>DAIERH010000376.1 GCA_027346925.1 Geobacter sp. | reverse complement strand
ACCCAGGCCGTTCCGGCTACGACCTCTGCCTGCTGGCCGGCGATCTCGTGGTCGAGACGCGCAGGACGCTGACCTCCTTCTTCGGCGGCTTCGACCCCAACCGCCTGGTGTTCGCCGCCAACGCGACTGACGCCCTCAACCTCCTGCTCCAGGGGGTGCTCGACGAGGGCGACCACGCGGTCTCGACGACGATCGAGCACAACTCGGTGATCCGCCCGCTCAACCACATGGCGCGCGACCGCGGGGTGGAGGTGGACTTCGTCCCGGTCGACGCGGGCGGGCGGGTGGACCCGCGGGCGGTCGCGGCCCGGATCAGGCCGAACACCCGGCTGGTCGTCGTCAACCACGGCTCCAACGTGATCGGCACGATCCAGCCGGTGGGCGAGATCGGGCGGCTGTGCCGCGCCCGCGGCGTGACGTTCGCGGTCGACACGGCGCAGACGGCGGGCGTCGTCCCGATCGACATGCGGTCGATGTGCATCGACGTCGTGGCGTTCACCGGCCACAAGTCGCTGCTCGCGCCGACCGGGATCGGCGGGCTGTGCATCGGGGACGGGGTCGAGATCCGGCCCACGCGCTTCGGCGGCACCGGCGTCAACTCGATCCACCCGTACCACCTCGACGAGTACCCGTACCGCCTCGAGGCCGGCACGGGAAACCTCCTCGGCATCGCCGGCCTTCGCTTCGGGCAGGAGTACCTCGCCGCGCGCGGCCTCGACGCGATCTACCGGCAC
>DAIERH010000375.1 GCA_027346925.1 Geobacter sp. | reverse complement strand
TCTACAACGATACGAACGTGATGATCGGCCGCTCGGGACCGGCCGACGAGCGCGGATACTACCGGGGGATCGTCTACCTGCCGTGCACCGAAGCGAACGGTTTCTTCCCCGACGTGCCGAAGGGGAAGATCGACATCGTCTACCTGTGCTCCCCGAACAACCCGACGGGCACGGTCGCGACGAAGGGGCAGCTCAAAGGGTGGGTCGACTACGCCCTCGCCAACGACGCGGTGATCTTCTTCGACGCGGCCTACGAGGCGTTCATCACCGAGCCCGGCTACCCCCGCTCGATCTACGAGATCGAAGGCGCGAAGCGGTGCGCCGTCGAGTTCCGCTCCTTCTCCAAGACCGCAGGCTTCACCGGGGTGCGGTGCGCGCTGACGGTGGTGCCGGAGGAGGTGACGGCGAACACGCCGGAGGGCGAGCGGGTGGCGCTCAACAAGCTGTGGAACAGGCGGCAGACGACGAAGTTCAACGGCGTCTCCTACCCGGTGCAGAGAGCCGCGGCGGCGGTCTACTCCGACGAGGGGTGGCGGCAGACGAAGGCGATCGTCGACTACTACATGGAAAACGCGAAGGTCATCCGGGAGGGGCTTTCGGGCGCAGGGCTCACCGTCTACGGCGGCGTCAACGCCCCCTATATCTGGCTGAAGACCCCGGGCGGGATCTCCTCGTGGGACTTTTTCGACCGGCTTCTCACGGAATGCCACGTGGTCGGGACGCCCGGCAGCGGGTTCGGGCCGTCG
>DAIERH010000374.1 GCA_027346925.1 Geobacter sp. | reverse complement strand
GACGGAGGCAGTCGTGCTGCACCTGCTGGCGCAGGCGCCTCCGTCGGCCGCCGCCCGTATCCGCCAGGAGGGCGCCGCCCATTTCGCCTACTCGGTGAGCGGGCTGAACCGTTTTCGCGCGGCGGTGTTCACCCAGCGCGGCACCTTCGCGGTGGTGCTGCGGTCGATCCCGGCTCGCGTTCCGGAACTCGACGAGATCGGCCTGCCGGCGGCGATGCACGAGGCGTGCCGGGAGCGCAACGGCGTCGTCCTCGTCAACGGGCCGGCAGCGTCCGGGCGCACGACGTCGCTGGCGGCGCTCGTCGGGGAGATCAACGCGACGCGCGCGTGCCACGTCGTCACGGTCGAGGACCCGATCGAGTTCCTCCACCGGCACGCGGCGGCCACGGTGAACCAGCGCGAGGTGGGCGCCGACACGCCCTCGCTGGCGGTCGGGTTGGCGGGCGCGCTCAGGCAGGGCGCGCAGGTCATCCTGGCGAGCGAGCCGAGGGACGCCGAGCAGGGAAGGCTGCTGCTCGACGCGGCCGAGACCGGCCACTTGCTCCTGTCGACGGTGCGCGGTTCCGACACGGCGTCGGCCGTGCGCCGCTTCCTCTCGCTGTTCCCCGCTGACGAGAGGCCCGAGGTGCGGACGCGGCTGGCACGGGTGCTGCGCTGGTCGTTCACGCAGCAACTCGTCCCGCACCGCGACGGCCGCCGCCCGGTGGTCGAGGTGTGGCGGACGACGCGGACGACCTCGGCGCACCTGGCGGAGGGGCCGCTCGATTCCGCGACGCT
>DAIERH010000373.1 GCA_027346925.1 Geobacter sp. | reverse complement strand
CGCTGTTACCAGTGTCGCTCTCCAGAAATTTCAGCCGATAATCAATGCAATGGGATCACCGTGGTTATTCCAAAGCGGGTTATCTTGCAACTCCGACAGGTAATCTGTTATAAATAACAGGTACTTACGTGCTTTTTGCCTATTGACGCACCCGTGGCCGTGGGTATAAATTCACCTTTAGAAAATTCAATTCAAGGAGGTGCGTCATGGTGAAAAAACAAATCGAAACCGCTGCCCAAAAAGTAAAAGCAATACGGGAAATTGTGTTTTCAGACCTGCCACTGCCGAACGCCGTAGTGTGCATCATGGCCATTGTCAGTAATGACCGTGAGAGGATCTTTATGAAAGAGAGGTTAGAGGAATTCCAGGTTAGAGCAAAGGAAGGATTGGAGACCTCACTCCCGAACATAGACGCAGTAATCGGGCGCCTGTACGCAATCCGTAAGGAACATGGCTCAGACTTGGTGGTACAGACTGCCGGAAACGACATCGGGGAAATCCAGCCGGTAATCTGGTCGCCAGAGGAACAGACGGCAAGCGGTGGTGGCCTCCGGGACTGCGTGATGCTGAGGGGGGGCTGACCATGGCCCGCCCAAAAGGAAGCAAGAACAAAAGCATCGCGCCGGCAGATATTGACCAGGCAAGGAAGATGGCACGTATCAGGTCGAAAGACGCCGCACCACTCTGGGGTATGACCTCGACTGATTTACAATTGAAGTGTCTCAGGGGAGAGGTTCCGGATGCTGTCAAGAATGGCCTTTACTGGTACGTTACCCCGGCC
>DAIERH010000372.1 GCA_027346925.1 Geobacter sp. | reverse complement strand
GCCGGCCTTCGTCGTGTTCGCGCTGCTTTACGTCGTGCTGGCGGTGCTGGCCTCGATCCCCGCCATGCTGGGCTGGCTGTTGCTGCTGCCGGTCACCTTCGGCGCCATGTACGCGAGCTACCGCGACGTGTTCGACCAGACCCCGGACCCGCTCTTCCTCCTCGAGCCAGCAACGATGCTGGTGATCGATGCCAATCCGGCGACGGTGCTACTGACCGGCGTCTCGGCTGCCGAAATGCTCGGCCGGCCGTTTCCGCCGGGCCTGCTGCCGCCGGGTGCCCGCCAGCAGGTGGTCCGCTGGCGCCGACCGGATGGCGCCACGCTCACCTGGAGCGTCTCGCAGCGGGAAATGGAGTTCCAGGGCGGCGCGTGGACGCTGGTGTCATTCCGCGACCTCACGGGGCGTGAAGCGCTCGCGCAGGCGCAGAAGATGGAGGCGGTGGACCTGCTCGCCGGCGGCATCGCCCACGACTTCAACAATCTCCTCGGTGCCGTGCTCACCGGCACGTCCGCGGCGCGCGCGCTCACCGGCCCCGGGCATCCCGCGACCGCCGCGCTCGACGGCATCCAGCACGCCGGCACCCGGGCGGCGGAACTCACGCGCCAGTTGCTGCGCTTCAGCCGGCACGACCCCATGCGGCTGGCCCCCGTGGATGTCGGGCGCGCGGCCGAGGCGGTGCGCGCCATCTGCGAGCGCACCTTCGACCGGCGCATCACGATCGTCACGGCCACCGAGTCGCACACGCCACTCATCCTGGGCGACGCCGGCGAGATCGAACAGGCCCTCCTG
>DAIERH010000371.1 GCA_027346925.1 Geobacter sp. | reverse complement strand
GCCCCCTGCTGGAAGGCCTTGAGGATGAAGACCGGGTCGATGCGGCCGGTGCAGGGGAATTTGAGCACCCGGACGTTGGCCGGGTACTGCATGCGCGAGGTGCCGGCCAGGTCGGCTCCGGCATAGGTGCACCAGGTGCAGACAAAGGCGATGATCCGGGGTTCGAATGAGTGTTTGGGTTTTTCTGAATGCACGGTTTGTTTCTCCCAGAACGAGCAAGTTTTCGTCAGATCAAGGAAGGCAAGATCCGACGCGGAGGCGCAGCAGCGCTACGCCGCACAAGGAGGAGCGCTGCCTGACGCCGAGCTGGCGGAAAATCGCTCGTTCATAAAGCCTCTATCATGGCGACGATCTGTTCATCGGTGTAACCGTCCAGTTCGACCGACTTGGACGGGCAGGTGGCCTGGCAGGTGCCGCAGCCGCCGCAGACGCCGGGGTTGACGTAGGCCACCACCTTGACCAGGTTGCCCTGCCGGTCCCGGATCTCCTTCTCCTCGATGGCGCCGTAGGGGCAGACCTTTTTACAGTAAAAACATCCCACGCAGCCGGTCTCCCGCACCTTGGCCACGATCGGCTCCCGCTCCAGCTTGTCCTTGGCAAACAGGGTCATGACCTTGGCCGCGGCAGCCGATGCCTGGCTGACCGTGTCGGGGATGTCCTTGGGACCCTGGCAGGCGCCGGCAAGGTAGATGCCGGCGGTGGCGCATTCCACCGGCCGCAGTTTGGCGTGGGCCTCGGAGTAGAAGTGGTATTTGTCGTAGGAGATCCCCAACTTCTGGGCCAGGGCGTCGGCACCGACTTGA
>DAIERH010000370.1 GCA_027346925.1 Geobacter sp. | reverse complement strand
TCGAGCAGGCGCGGGAGGCCGCCGATGGTGCCGAAATCGCGCTTGTTGAACCGGTACTTGCCGCACGCCAGCGTGAGGATGACGCAATCCTTGGGCACGGATTCGGCGAACTCGGTGTAGTAATCGCGCCCGGTGCGTGCGCCGTCGCAGCCACCGATCAGGAAGAAGCGCTTGATCGCGCCCGACTTCACCGCCGCGATCACCTGGTCCGCGACGCCCAGCACGGCGTTGTGGCCAAAACCCACCAGGATGGTCTGGTCCGGGCCGTCCTCGGCAAATCCCGGCGCGGCGAGCGCGGCCTCGATCACCGGCCCGAAATCGCCATCCGAGATGTGCGCGACACCCGGCCAGGCGACTGGCCCGCTCGTGAAGATCCGCCCCTTGTAGGTATCGCGCGGGCGCTGAATACAGTTGGTCGTCATCAGGATGGCGCCGGGGAACTCGTCGAACTCGCGAGCCTGGTCCTGCCAGGCGCCGCCGTAGTTCCCGACGAGGTGCGGGTGGGCCTTCAGCTTCGGGTAGCCGTGGGCCGGCAGCATCTCGCCGTGCGTGTAGACGTTGACTCCCTTGCCGGCCGTCTGCTCGAGCAGCAGATCGAGGTCCTTGAGCTCGTGCCCGGATACGAGTATCGCCTTGCCGCCGACCGGCGTGACCCTCACCGGCGTGGGCGTCGGGTCGCCGTAGGTGCCGGTGTTGGCGCGGTCGAGCATCTCCATAACCTTGAGGTTGAGGCCGCCGAGCTTGAGGTTCCGCGCGACCAGGTCGTCGACTCTCGGGTTCGGCCGAGTCAGGTATTCGAGCGCCTCGATCAGCTCGCC
>DAIERH010000036.1 GCA_027346925.1 Geobacter sp. | reverse complement strand
TCCGGCAATTGAGCAGCGGTGCATCAAAGCGGCCCGAACATGTGGAGGGGATGGTCTACGCCCTGATGAAACTGGAACGGCTTGATGAGGCGTTAACCGTTGCCCGTATGAACGGCAACGATCAAAAGGCCGCTGCCCTGGTGGACGAGATACAACTGAAGATGCTCTGGAACAAGCTGGTAATTCTGCCACCCGATTCGCCGGAAATTGAAGTGCTGGCACGCCGGATCCTCCGGATCAGACCCGACAATGAGGATATCCGGGTCGTCCGCGCCTGGTGGTACTACAACCGGGAGGAGTTTGCGAAGGCGTATCAGGAGTTCAATGCCATTTATTCCCGCAATCGGCTCGGCAAGGGGTATGCCTATGGCCTTGCGAGCACCCTCTTGAAGCTGAAGCGATACGATGAGGCGGCTGCTGTCGCCGCTGATAACAAGGGGCAGGACGAGCGGCTGGAGGCATTCGAGATCCGCGTGTACCTCGAACGGGCACACTCCGCCTACGAGGGCGGACGCTACGAGGAGGCTGAACGCTACTTCGCAAAAGTGGTCGCCGCCGACCCTGACGACGAGGAATCGAAGACGCTGCTCGAATCCAGCAGATATCGGAAGACCTTTATTGCCAAGGCACTCTCGCCGATCGTGGGCCTTTCCGGGCATACGTTCGGAAGCGTGTCCCGCGACGTGCACGGGCCATTCGGAAACGGGGTCTACGGCCTTATCCAACAGGGCATCGACTGGGTACGGCTGCCGGGGGACACGCTGCTGAGAACCTACGGAGAGTCCTCCTACATGACGCGATCGTGGGAGCCCCAATACTACGACCTGCTCACGAATTCCGCGGGCATTGAACTGACGGAGAAGCATTTCAGGGTCGGGGTCGAGTACAGCGTCCAGCGCTGGACCAGGCAAAGCCCGAGCACCGGCACCACCAGGGGGGTATTCCCTTTTTTCGGCTGGTATCATGATTGGTCCAAATATATGCACGATGAAAGCGACGACGCCGGCTGGTTCAATATTCTCTCCCTGTCGGGCTCGACCTACGGCAAGGTGGCCCAGGACCTCAGCGGCAGCACGGGTACGACGGCAATGGGCATGGTCAACCAGGGGATCGACTGGCTTGCCCTGCCGGGAAACATCATCCTCAATTCCTTTGGCGAATTCCGGTTCAATCTCAGGACCAGGGATTATGTGTACTACAACTCATATGGCCCCGCAGTCGGCACCGAGTTACAGAAATCGCCGTTCAGGGCCGGTGTTGAATATTACTGGGAACATGATCCCGGACAGCATCTGATCATCCCCAGGGTAACGCTGTATCTCAGGTGGTATTACGATTGGGACCTGAAACCGAAAAAATAGTGGGCCCGGCAACGGGAAAAGGGCTTAAGGAGGACGTATGGCTGCTCGCGACCTGCTGAAAACGGTGGGAAGCCACATCAACAACACGAGGCATGTGGCACTGTGGAATTGCTACTTTTTTTTCAAACTCTACCTGTATGTGGCCGGCGCGATCAATCCGGATGTGACGCTCAACCTCCTGCTGCTCCTATTCGTCGTGCTGCCGGTCGGCGCCAGGCTGCAGCGGAGCAGGGTGTTCATGGCGGGAAAGACCGCGGTCGGCCTGTTTCTGGCTTTGCTGCTGTTGTGGCACGATTCCTGGCTGCCGTCGCTGGCTGAAACAGGTCATTTGATTCAAGAGTATGGCATGCCGTCAACCGAGTATGTACTTTCATTCCTAGGGAGGGCGTTACACATGTCCGT
Organism: Geobacter sp.; assembly: GCA_027346925.1. GTDB lineage: Bacteria > Desulfobacterota > Desulfuromonadia > Geobacterales > Pseudopelobacteraceae > JACPFJ01. The sequence continues at coordinate 12,776 of DAIERH010000036.1, read as the reverse complement.
AGTGGTGCTGTTCACGGTGGTGGTGCTGGTAAGTTGTTTCCTCGGTTCCTTCAGGCGGTTGTCGATTGCCCTGATGGCGGTCGCCATTGCAATGACGCCGGTGCTGGGTATTTTCAACGGCTCGCCGGTCTCCAGCCAGGCCGGACTGGCGGACGAGGCCGAGGCGTCGGAAAAGGACCCCGCCAAGTTTCTGGAATCCTTTTACGCCAAGGAGTCGGAGCGGATGATCGTCTTCAAGCACCCGCCAGCCGGCAGCGTCCCCTTTGACGTGGTCGTCGTGCACGTCTGCTCCCTCTCCTGGGACGACCTAAGACAGATAGGCATGACCCAGGACGACCCCTTCTTCAGGGAGTTCGACTATCTGTTCACCGACTTCAATTCCGTCACCGGCTACAGCGGCCCGGCCGTCATCCGGCTTCTCCAGGCCAACGGCGGCCAGCGCAGCAACAGCGACATCTACAGCAACTCCACGCCGCAGGAGTATTTCCTTTTTGAGAGCCTGGCCAACCTGGGATACGAGCGCTACATCGCCATGGACCATGACGGCAAGTACGGCAATTACAACAAGGCCCTGAAGAAGAACGGCCTGAACGGGGCAAAGGTGATCAGCCACGACTCCCTCTCCCCCAGCGCCATGTTCTTCGACAACAAGACCCCCCTGTTCCGCGATGAGACCATGTTCGAGAGGTGGCTCAACGCGCGCAACAGCTCCCGGGCCAGCCGGGCCGCGCTTTATTACAATACCGTTCTCCTCCATGCCGGCACCCATTGGACATCGGAGAAATGGTCGAACAGGGACTCGGTTGAGCAATACCGGAAGGTCGTATCGGTGCTCGATCATGACATCAGGAAGATGATCGAGCTTCTCAAATCGTCGAAGAGGAACACAGTTCTAATTCTCGTGGCCGAGCACGGCAGGGCGCTCACCGGCAGCCCGTTCCAGCCGCCCGATATGCGGGATATCCCCCTGCCGAAGATAACCAGGGTGCCACTGGCGGTGAAACTGATCGGCCCGAAGTTCAATGGTGCACGGGTCAGCCAGACCATCGTTTCGAAGCCGACGAGCTATTTCGCGCTCTCGTGGCTTCTCTCTAAATTCATGGAGCACAGCCCCTTCGGCACCACGGCTGAGCCTTCCCAGGAACTGGCGGCCAGGATCCCCAAAACGGATTTCGTCTCCGAGAACGATTCCGGCAAGATCGTCGAAACCGGCGGTGTTTACTACTATCTGGGGAAAACGGGCAGATGGGTTCCCCTGTCGCCGGCCCAGTTGAAGTGACCGCCCCCTACGCGCCCATGACCTTTGATCAGCCCGGCAGCGGCACGCGGATGCACCTGGTGGTGAACAGCCTGGCCGGCGGCTATTCTCAGCACGCTGCCTGTCGGGTGGGCCGCTGCCTCGAAGAACTGGGATTTGAGCCGCAGTATCATGTCATGGCAGCGCTGGAAGACGTACAGGCCGTAAGTGCCTTCATACAAAAATCCGAACCCAATCCGTTCATCGTAGTGGCCGGTGGGGACGGCACGGTGAATGCCGTCCTGAACGGACTGGAACCGGGGAAGGCGAAGCTGGCGGTCATTCCGCTGGGAACGGCAAATGTCCTGGCTCGGGAGCTGGGAATCGATTCAACCGGGGCAGGCTTGCGCGGCATCCGGGATGCCGTGACCAAGCCGCTGACGGTTGGAGTGCTGCGGTTTGCGGATGGGCAACGCTATTTCAGCCTGATGGTTGGCATCGGTTTTGACGGCGCGGTTGTCAAGGGGGTTGGGGAGAGAGAGAAACGGTTTCTGAAAAAGGGGGCATATGCGCTTTCAGCCATGAGGGCGCTTTGGCGCTGGGACAAACGGATGATGACCGTAACTTCGGGCGGTGAGGAGTTTGAATGCCATTCCGTGGTTGTGAGCAATGCCGCTCGTTACGGAGGCAATTTTTTGCTGGCGCCCGAGCAGGATATTTCATCGCCGAATTTGTCGGTTCTCTGCATCAACAGCAGTCGGCGCGCAACATATGCCGCACTTGCCCTTGATCTGCTCCTGGGGCGGCGGTCATCGGCCGACAACGTCCGCGTGCTGATGACGAGTGAGCTGTCGGTGGCCGGAAACAAGCCTATTCAGGCGGACGGCGATTTCGTCGGCAGTGGTGCCGCACGGTTGACCGTGATTGAGAATTTTGCGCATATCATATGTGGTGCGGCAAAAGCTTTTCCGTCAGGTGAAGGTGCGCCTGACAGCTTAAAATGGTTCTAATGTGTCACTGCGGTTGGAAACGGTGCGTCCGCTAATGCCGATGATGTATCAAGTTCTGACTTCATACGTACCATTCCAGCCACACCCACCCCGCCTGTCACTATCCATTCCGGATACTCATGTTTTGCGGTTGATGGCTATATTTTGGAATTAAATCAATATGTTATTGTTGTGGCATCCCGATTGCTAGGAGAATACGTACGAACATTGCTGTTGCAGCTACCAATTACCGTTGCGAGGCACGCATGCAACCTGAAAGGTCTCATCCGGGCAGTGCGAAATGTGTGGATACCCATGCGGTTCAAATCTGCAAGTTCGTCCGTGAGCCGTTTCACGAGTGCCATTGCATGAGTATTTCCAGCGCCAACATTCCCAAGATTATTGCCGTCTGTGGCGGCAGGTTCCGCTCCTGCCCGATCTATCGGCGTGAGACTCAAAAATAGACGACCGATGGTGACGCGTGAATGACGGTTGTAAAACTGGCTTTGTGGTGCGTGGGGTTCATTCTTTTCAAGAGGGCGCAGTGATGATCGAGAAACTGGTCAATGAAATTGCCGCTGAAATGTCGGTCCCGTTGTCGGCCATCCAACTGATCGATGGTCGCAAACTGGGCTTCAATGGTTCCTATCTCTTGAAGATGACCATCAACGGTACGGTCGCCTCGACCACACTGCACCGGGAAAAGATGCCCGATTCGAACGTGGATACCGTGGATACCTGCTGCGAAAGAACCAGGCACGAGATACGAAACGCGCTGTGCAGGCTGCAGATCCTGTTGGAAAAGTAGCCTTACGTGGCGCGGAGGGCTGGCCTGATGCTCACTCAAACTCCATATCAGGGTGCTCTTTATGAAAAATGACGTCTATCACTTGGTAACTGTCACTGACGGCAAGGCAGACACCACCGCCATCGTCAATACGTTTTCCGAAATGGCGTCGGGACGCCTGAAAAGCGACATCAGGCTGCTCAACTATTATCATGAAGTGCCGGTGAGCTACGGCGCAACCATCAAGGCCGTAGACAAGGACAGTATCGAACTTGCTGTCCACGAACATCAGGCATTGATCCTGAAGAACGACAACAGCACGCTCATCAAGAGCAGGCATTTTTACAAGGAGTTGGGAGTTCACTGTTATGCAGCCTACGTCAACGTGCCCAAGAAGACCGTAATCCTGCACAATTTTGCCTATGCGCAGATCCGGGCCGAGCGCAGGGAGGCGGTTCGGGTCAGGGTCCATGGCGGGCAGGCGGTGAAATTCTCGTACAGGGACGTCAACATAGAGGGGACCATGGTGGATATCTCGGGAAACGGCATATCCATCCATTCCGACCTTGTCCCGCCGACCGAAGTCGATCAGTCAGGGCTGCTGTTTTTTTCGCTCATGGGTACCCCCCTGGCCATACCGGGGGTGTTCGTCAGGGCCATCACGGGCGGGAACAACGGTCAGACCTGTGTCTTTCAAATGAAGCCCGACAGGATTAGCGACTCTGTTATCGGCAGGTATATCTATCAACGCCAGATTGAAATAATTCAGGAACTCAGGGATGGCCTGGTTACGGAATAGCCGGGGTGGAGGAAATCATGGCTCTCGATCAGTCGGTCGTCGCTTTGCTGGGGCTTACTGAGAGCGACCTGCTCAAGGGAATGATCAGGGACGTCCAGGAGGTATTCAGCACTATGGTGGGGAAGGACAATCTCCTGCATCTCCCCCTGATGCTCGACCCCATCACCCATTTTGAGGGGTGTGTTACGGCGATGGTGGGAATGGCGGGAACCTACAACGGCGTGGTGAGTCTGCATGCGCCTCAAAAACTGGCGCTGGATTTCGCTTCAGGCATGTTGGGGATGGATATGACGGAACTGGATAGCGATGTCCACGACGCCCTTGGGGAAATAGCCAACATGATTGCCGGCTCCTTCAAGCATTACCTTTCAAAAGGGGGTACCGACGTCAGGCTTTCCACACCTTCGGTCATTGCCGGCAAGGACTACAGTGTCTCAGCCGGAAACCCCGGCGATACGCTCACGCTCTGCTTTGCCGCGGACGAGCAATGTTTTCTGGTCAATGCCTTCTTGAGAGGGGGCAGCTGACGGAGAAGGCCGGCATCAAAATGCATCGACATTTTCCATGGAGGAGAGGTTCAATGAAAGAAAAGCGACGCTCACAACGTATCAATTATTTGGGTACGGGTTGGTTGCACCATAAGGGGACCCAGTATTTTTGCAGACTTGAGAACATCTCCCTGCATGGGGCCATGGTGGGCTTGAAGCAGGTGCCCAGCGGCCCCCTGGACCCCGGCGAAAGGTGTTGCCTGAGGCTCTACCAGGATGCCGAAGGGCAACGGTACCGGGATTTGATGGCCCAGATCGTTCGTTTCGAGTCGAGCGTGGCTGGTCTCGAATTCATTGAGGTGGAGGATGGGGCGAAGAACGCGCTCGAAACCATCATAGAAAAGGAGCAGCGCCTCTGCGATGGGGCGCACAGGCTCATCGACCTGGCCCGGGAAGTGGCAGAGACCCGGGGCATCGAACTCACAGCCGTACACTTTGACAAGGGTGAATTGATGCCGGAGAGGGAGATACATACCCTGCGCTTCTTTGCCGGGGGGCATGCTGCCAATGTCCATCTTCATCGTGCGGACATAGAGGGGGTTTGCGTCCATGGGGGTACTGAGCCGGCTCGCCGGGAGATCCATAAGGCGATTGGCAGGTTGCATGGGTGAAGTGGCTGGGCTTTGTCGTTAATAAATGGGGTACCAGTGCGGTACCCCATGGTTCGTGATCAATCCATCGGTGGGGCACTACCCGTCAGTCGTCCCGCTTGATCCTCACCACCTGGCTCACCCCCGGCATGGCCTCGATCTCATGATCGTCCAGTGTGTCCGTATCGCCGATCACCCCGATGATGGTGCGGTTGGCGCCGGTTGATTGGTGGATGTCGAAATCATGGGAGATGAGGTATTCCTTTATCCGGTCCAGCGCCTCTTCCGGCGCATGCTTTTTCATGATGATCAGCATCCTGTCTTGCTCCTCTCGTAGTAAACCTCATGTTCAAATCACCCCGGTGGACAAGGGGGATCTCGTTATTACCCTTCCTCATCCGCATGGGACATGATGCGCTCCAGGCGCCGCGATTCGTCCACCACCCTCTCGAACAGCCTGACGATGGCCCCGTCGTCCAGGGGACCGGGATTGTCCTCCTTCATGCGGGCAAAGATGCGCTTCTCCCTGGCCGGATCGAAGACCGGCAGGCTCAACCCCTTCTTCATATGGCCGATCTCCAGCGCCAGGCGGGCCCGTTCGTTGAAGATGCGCAGCAGCACGTCATCCAGCAGATCGATCCGTTTTCTGATTTCGTTGATGTCCAATGGGGTTCTCCGTGAGGGGCAACCCCGTGCGGTTGCCCTGATGGATGTGGTTGCGGTCAGAATTGCTTCTTGATGAACGTATCCCGTTTCCAGTTGATGTCATCCCGGTCGGCATAATCGATGTTGTAATGCAGGCCGCGTGATTCCTTGCGCATCTGGGCGCAGGTCACGATCAACTCGGCCACGGTTGCTATGTTGCGCAGTTCGATCAGGTCGGAGGTGACGATGAAGTTCCGGTAGTACTCGTCTATCTCGTCCTGGATCAGCCTGATCCTCCGCATGGCCCGTTCCAGCCTCTTGTCCGAACGGACGATCCCCACGTAGTTCCACATGAAGCGCCGGATCTCGTCCCAGTTCTGGGATACCACCACCATTTCGTCGCTGTTGGTGGCCGTGCTCGCATCCCATTCCGGCAGTTCGCGCCGGTCGCAACGCAGCGTCTGCAAGGCATCGGTGGAATGCTTGTAGGCACGGCCGGCATAGACCGCCGCCTCCAGGAGCGAGTTGCTGGCCAGGCGGTTGGCGCCGTGCAGGCCGGTGAAGGCCGCCTCGCCGATGGCGTACAGGCCCGGAAGGTCGGTCTCGGCATCGGCATTGACCGCTACCCCGCCGCACAGGTAATGGGCCGCCGGCACTACCGGCAGCCACTCCTTGGTCATGTCCAGCCCGAACTCCATGCAGGTCTGATAGATGTTGGGGAAACGGCTGCGTACGAAATCGGCCGGCTCGTGGGTGATGTCCAGGAAGACGCAGTCGTCGCCGCTGGTCTTCATCTCGTTGTCTATGGCACGGGCCACGATGTCGCGCGGCGCCAGTTCGCCGCGGCGGTCGTACTCGTCCATGAATCTGGTGCCGTCGGGGCGCAGCAGCCGTCCGCCCTCGCCGCGCACCGCCTCGGAGATCAGGAACGACTTGGCCAACGGATGGAACAAGGTGGTGGGATGGAACTGCATGAATTCCATGTTGGCAATGGTGGCACCGGCCCGGTAGGCCATGGCAACCCCGTCACCCGAGGCAACGTCCGGGTTGCAGGTGTACAGGTAAACCTTGCCGGCGCCTCCGCTGGCCAGAAGCGTAACCTTTGAGGAGAAGGTCAACACCCGGCCACTGGCAATATCCAGACAATAGGCGCCCAGGCAACGGTTCTGCTCCAGAGGGCGGCGCTCTATCTTGGCGGTCGTGATCAGGTCGATGGCGATGTGGTGTTCATACACCTCTATGTTGGGGTGTTGCCGGACCGCCTCCACCAGGGCCCGCTCGATCTCGCGGCCGGTGATGTCCTCGGCGTGGAGGATACGGCGGGCGCTGTGTCCTCCCTCGCGTGTCAGGTCGTAGGATTCGCCGCTGGTGGTAAATTTAACCCCCCATTCTATCAGGTTGCGGATGGTTTGGGGCCCTTCCTCCACCACCATCCGGACCACATCCTCGTGACAGATGCCGGCGCCGGCCACGAGGGTATCTTCCACATGGGCGTCAAAAGAGTCCTCGGCCGAAAAAACCGTGGCAATCCCGCCTTGGGCGTACTTGGTGGCGGATTCGGAGATATCACGCTTGGTAACGATGGCGACGCTGCCATGGTCGGCTGCCTGAAGGGCATAGGAGAGGCCGGCGATACCGCTGCCGATAACCAGAATATCGCTTTCGATACGCATTGGGGACCGTCCCTTTCGGTACTTGGATTTTGGGGAAGAAATTATCGACCCCCGCGTCCTGTTTTGTCAAGCAGAGAGGGGAGGGTGCCATGAAAAAGTGGACGTGGAGTTGCCTTGTTCGAAAGGTGATGTAAAAAAAGCGGACAGGCTTGTTGAAAATCTTACGACTATGGTGTAAGTAAATTTTACAGTTCGCCTGGGTAGCCATGAATGTCAAGGGAGATGAAACGCCTGTTCACGGGCATTTCCGGCAAGTGTGGGGGGTTGGCCTGTTTTTTGCTCATGACATGGAATAACCGGTGCTTACATGGCTGCGCCATGCGGGCACGGTCAATCCAGAGGGGCTGAGGCCCGCCGCGGAGACGCATATGGATCAATGGTATCAAGGGCTGGGACCGGATGAGCGGATGGTGCTAAGTCAACTTTTCCGCGAAATGGGAAAGGAAGATCGGGGCGCACCGGAAATAGAAATGCATGATCGTGGCGGTCGGGTCTCCGTAAATCCGACGGACCCTCAAGGCATGAAGGCCGGGGTATTCGCCCCGGCAACAGGGGGCGGCGGTGCCCGCACGGAAAAGGCGCCCGCCATAGGCGCCCCGTCTTTGTGAATCGAGTGGCGCGCCCGGAGAGATTCGAACTCCCGACAACCTGGTTCGAAGCCAGGGACTCTATCCAGCTGAGCTACGGGCGCGGAGGTGGCCACCGGGTGCTGACGGTGGCTTCGATGGATTTTACATGATCAGGCGTGTTTGTGTAACAAAAATATAACAGCCATAGTCGAGGTAAATCATGAGTTCTTCAAATTCCTTGCCTATCCTCATTGTCGATGACGAGGCCTCCATCCTGCAAGCATCGTCTCTGATGCTGCAAAATAAGGGATTCGACAACATCATTACCGAGCAGGACAGCAGTAAGGTCATGCGGTTACTCGCCTCGCAGCCTGTTGCCGTTGCCGTCGTCGATCTGCAGATGCCAACAGTGTCGGGGCGGGAGTTGCTCTCCCAGATCGCCACCAGCTACCCGGACGTGGTTGTCATCGTCCAGACCGGCCTCGACGAGACCCAGTCGGCGGTGGAGTGCATGCGGAGCGGGGCCTTCGACTACATCCTGAAACCGGTGGAATCGACCCGCCTCGCGGCAACCGTTTCCAAGGCCCTTGAGGTATACGCCCTGTCACGGGAGGTGTCATCCCTCAAGGAATACCTGTTGACCGATCGGCTCGAAAATCCCACGGTCTTTGATGCGATTATCACCCGTGATAAAAGGATGCGCGCCATCTTCCAGTATGTGGAGGTAATCGGCCCATCCCGCCAGCCGGTGCTGGTGACCGGCGAGACCGGTGTCGGCAAGGACCTTCTGGCCAAGGCCATCCACGCCTCATGCCGCTGCAAAGGTGAATTCGTGGCGGTCAACGTGGCCGGACTCGATGACGCCATGTTTTCCGACACCCTGTTCGGGCACAAGCGCGGTTCATACACTGGAGCCGACCAGGCCCGCGACGGCCTGATCTCCCGTGCCGCGGGCGGCACCCTCTTCCTGGATGAGATCGGTGATCTGAGCGACACCTCCCAGATCAAGCTCCTGCGCCTGCTGCAGGAGCAGGAGTATTACCCGGTGGGGGCGGATATACCCCGCAAGAGCGATGCACGGGTTGTCGTTGCCACCAACAAATCCCTCCGGGGCCTGATGTCGGCCGGGAAATTCCGTAACGACCTGTATTACCGGCTCTGTACCCACCAGATAGAGATACCCCCGCTTCGCGAACGCCCCGACGACATCCCGCTCTTGGTCGAACATTTTCTCCATAAGTCGGCGTTGTCCCTTGGCAGGAAAAAGCCGGAAGCTCCGGCCGAGTTGATGAGGCTGTTGTCGGGATACCCCTTCCCGGGCAATATCAGGGAGCTGGAGGCGATGGTCTACGATGCCGTTGCGCGCACTGCCGGCGGGGCGCTCCCGCTGAACGGCTTCAGGGCCGCGGTGGGAGAGGGTTCGCTGGGCGAAAGCACACGCTCGGCGCAGTATCAGGGGGATGGACGCGAGTTGCTCCGGTCCGTGTTCGGCCAATTTCCCACGATCCGGCAGATGGAGGACTTCATGATCCTCGAGGGGCTGAAAGAGGCAAAGGGAAATCAGGGAAGCGCGGCGACCATGCTGGGGATTACCCGTCAAACCCTGAACAAGCGTCTGGGGGAAATCAGGAGGGAAAGTGAACTGGCCTGACAGAGTGGCGGCTCAATGGCCGTAGCGCCCGATGAATGACTGCACCTGGCGGGCCGTCTCGCTTGAGCGGTCCAGTTCCAGGTAGCGTTGCCAGATTTCCCGTGCGCGCTCGGTGTTGTGGAGATCGAATGCGTACATATACCCCATGTTGTACAGGCTCTCCAGGTTGTGCCGGTCAATGGCAAGCGCCTTTTCGAAATTTTTCAGTGCGTGGGTGATATCGCCCGCTTGTCGGAACATGGCGCCCTGGTCGTTGAGCACATCGGCATTATCCGGTTTCAGCGCCAGGGAGCGGTTGTACGCTTCGATGGCCTCCCGGGGCATGTCCGTATCGAAGTATGCGTTACCCAGTTCGGCCCAGGCCGCCGGATCGGATGGTTCGGCCTCTGTACGTTTCAATGCCTTTGTAATGTGCTGCCGTGCTTGCTCTGTCATCCCGGTCGCCGGCGAACCTTCCGGGGCCGGGGCGTTGCCGTCCCCATCCTTATCACCTGCCTCATCGTTGCTGTTTTCCCCAACAACCGGGCAGACGCGTTGGGCGAGCAGGTCCAGCTCGGAACCGGGGACGATGGCCTCGGGCTTGCTTCCCCCCATCTGGCGGAGCAACCTTTCACCTTTGTTCCCTATGATGTCCCTCATCCCCATGACCGCACTGTCGTCATCACAATCGATCTCATAATATTCAAGGTGCAGGCGATACGCCTTGTTCCCGTATTCCGTGGCCGCCACTCTTCGCCGGGCCTCACCCCGCGGGGTGTATTTGAGCCATACGCCCAGCCTGCCGTCAATGGTCTGGCGCACCGAATCCGAGTCAAAGGCAATGTCGCAGGGCTCGGTACGGACGAGCTTCTCCCACTGGGCCGGGGCTGAATCCGGCGCCAGTGCCAGCAGCATGACCGAGAGCGTCAGGAAAGGGCCTGCCAGGCGGCAGGGGATACGCGGCGTGACTGTTCGCACACATGTCCTCTGTTTGAGAGTTGGTTACGGCATCCTGGGGGGTATTTTACCGATAGCCCCATGATTTTCAATATATTTTGCACTGCTCGCGGTACATATGCCTGCAACCTGGCGTTCCAGCTTGACGCACACACGGTTTTGCGGTAGTTTCCCCGCAGGCTCGGCACTCGGTAGAGGTGATTTCAGTATATGCGTGTCATAGCGGGACAAGCACGGGGCACGCGTCTTGCCGCCCCACGGGGGATGCATACCCGCCCCACCGCGGACCGTATCCGCGAAGCGCTCTTCAGCATCATCCAGAACCGTTTTACCCTGGAAGAGAGCCGCGTGCTCGACATCTGCGCCGGTACCGGCAGCTTGGGGATCGAGGCACTCAGCCGGGGGGCGGCCTCCTGTGTCTTTATAGAGCACGACAGAAATGCCGCGGCAATTCTGAAACGCAATCTGATTGCCGCCCATTGCGGCGAACAGGGGCATGTCCTGGAGATGGATGTGCACAAGGCGCTGCGCCACCTGGCCGCCCGAGGGTCCGGTTTTGATATGGTTTTTTTCGATCCTCCCTATGCCTCGGGGTTGTACGCCACGGTGCCGGAAGCGCTGTGCAGCCTCTCCCTGCTGTCGGAAGGGGGGATGCTCGTCGCCGAGTGTGCAAGCAGGAACAGCCTGCCCGACCATCTGGGCCCCCTCGTCAAGTACGAACGGCGGGTCTATGGCGACACGGCACTGGAGTTTTACCTTCTGGAGGGAGAATGAAAAAGATCGCCGTATATCCCGGCTCGTTCGATCCCATTACCTACGGGCACCTGGACATCATCCGGCGCACCCTGACGATCTTCGACGAGGTCATCGTGGCGGTGGCCCGGAACTCCCAGAAAAGCTCGCTTTTCACGACCGAGGAGCGGGTGGCGCTGATCCAGCAGGTGCTGCATGAGGAAAAAAGGGTCACGGTTGACACATTTACCGGGCTTCTGATAGATTATGTGTCTTCACGGAAGGCGCATGTCATCATCCGCGGGTTGCGGGCCATATCCGACTTTGAGTACGAGTTCCAGATCGCCCAGATGAACAGCAGCATCGGGCAGGACATCGAGACGCTCTTCATGATGACCTCGGTCCAGTACGGTTATCTTTCCTCCTCCATCGTCAAGGAGGTTTGCTCCCTGAACGGGAACATCGACGTGTTTGTGCCGCCGGAGGTCAAGGCGGCCCTCAGGCTGAAGTACGGCCTGGACTGACAGGTGAAAACAGTAAAAGGGACTCAGATATGATCACACGAGACATGATTATTGCCGACATCATCAGAGAGCACCCCGAAACCCTGGCTGTTTTCAAGCACTACCACCTGGACTGTTACGAGTGCCAGATCGCGGACCTGGAGACCATCGAACACGGCGCCGGGGTGCACAAGGTCGGCATCGAAGAACTCCTTGAATCGCTGAACAGATCCCTTTCATGATGCTGTCAGACCGCCTGAATCTACCTTCCCCTCCCCATGTCTCCCGGGCATCGAACCATGAGTGATCCGGAGCAATACGCCAAATTTTTCCCGGTCGGAATCAGGGTAGGCGTGGGCATCCCCATGCAGAACAACGAGCTGTTCCGGGACTGGGCCATCATCCGTGCGCTGGATGACGATCTGGTCGAACTGCAGTTGTCCCGTGACGTGCTGCCCGCCGATGTCAACATGCAGACCGGCAAGGTGCTGGAGCTCCGCGTCGGCCAAAGCGGAAAGGGGTACCGCTGCAGTGGTGTCTATGTATCGGACGGCGAGGACGGGGCCATTTTTCTGCGCCTCACCGGAGAGGTAAACTCCAGCGAGCTGCGTGAATTCTACCGCATCGATACCTTTCTTCCCTTCCAGCTCCAGGTTTCGAAAGAGCATAATCTGGATAAGGTGCTCAATGCGTGGCGCGACAAAAGGGAACAGCGCCTTGTGGAGGAAGCGGAACGCAGGGAGGAGATGAGGCTCAAGCGCCGGGACCTGATCTTCAAAATTGCCGAAGGTGAATTCCCGGAAGAGGGGCGCGAAGGAGAGAAGCCGGCGCTGGTGCAGCTTCCCGAGGAAGAGTTGGATCACATCGACCCGGTGTGGGATACGGTGATGGCAACCGCCGTCAATCTCAGTGCCGGCGGGTTTAAATTCGTCGCCTCCGACCCTTTTGAACTGGGCCAGATCGTCTTTCTGGAGGTGTTCATACCGACCTCGCCCCCGCGCATCATGGACAGCGTGGCGCGGGTTGTCTTCAAAAACCGCAATTATTTTGCCGGCAGCGATAAGGAGTATTGGAATGTGGCCGTGCAGTTCCTGTTCATCGACGAGCGGGACCGGGA
>DAIERH010000369.1 GCA_027346925.1 Geobacter sp. | reverse complement strand
AGGTCATTGACCGTACCGCAGACGGAAAGGTAGCCTAAGTCGCCGCCCGGAAAGAGGGGAGGGTCCACGACGAAGCCGTCCGTGGTGAGGGCGGGCCGGCCCTCCGGAAGGCGGGGCATGACGGCCGCGTCCGAAAGGGTGGCCAGGAACTCGTTATCCAGAGAAGGGAGGAGGAGCTCTTCGATGAGTTCGCGGGTCTTGCGCCCGCCGGCCCCGTGGGCCAGGAGAATGCGGTCTGGCAGAGTCACGGCGCCGCCTCCCCGCGGTAGCGTTCGTGGCGATACCAAGCGGCGCAGGTGCCTTCGCTGGAGACCATGCAGGCCCCCACGGGGGAATCCGGGTCGCACGCCGCGGCGAAGAGGGGGCACTCTGGAGGTGAGATTGTGCCCTTGAGTACCTCCCCGCACCGGCAACCCGCCGGTTCGATCGGCTCGGGCAGAGAGACGGGCCAGAGCCCCGCGTCACGCCCGGCCCATTCAGAGCGGAGGGCCAACCCCGACCCGGGAATCACACCCATGCCCCTCCAGTCCGAATCGATGGGAGTGAAGTAGCGGTCCATGAGCCGGCGTGCATCCGCATTCTCCTCCCTGCGGACGGCCCTGCCATAAAGGTTCGTCACGCGGGCTTCTCCCTTGTGGCGCTGGCGGACGAGCTCGAGCACGCCCAGGAGGATGTCGGCCGGGGTGAAGCCGACCACCGCCGAGGGGAGGCCGAAGTCGGCGGCCAGAAAGTCGAAGACCCCCCAGCCCGTGATCACGCTCACGTGACCGGGAAGAAGCAGGCCGTCGAGGCCCAGCCCCGGGTCCGAGGCCAACAGCCGAAGCG
>DAIERH010000368.1 GCA_027346925.1 Geobacter sp. | reverse complement strand
GGCGCCTTCCCCTTGACCCCCGCCGTGACCGACCGGCCGCGACGGGCGGTGAGCACCGAGAGGCCGAGGCAAAGCACGACGAAGAGAACGAACGACCCGGTCGTGAGCTTGTGCATCAGGGTGGCGGTGCCGCGTGGGCCGAACGAGGCCTGCGAGGACGCGCCGCCGAACGCCGCCGCCACGTCCGCCCCCTTGCCCTGCTGCAGCAGCACGACCAAGATCAGGAAGAAGCAGACGACGATGAAGAGGATGATCAGCAGGGTATACACGAGATGCTCACTCCTTCGCCCCACGGCGCTCGCCGAGAGCACCGAGGATGATAGCGCAAAATCCTTCGAGGTCAAGGCTTGCCCCGCCAACCAGGGCGCCGTCGACGTCCGCTTCGGCGAGCAGCGCCGCCGCGTTGTCCGGCTTGACGCTGCCGCCGTAGAGGATGCGCAACCCGGCGGCCGCCGCGCCGCCGAGCAGCTCCGCGACGCGGCGGCGCAACGCGGCGTGCGCCTCCTGCGCCTGCGCCGCCGTGGCCGTCCGCCCGGTCCCGATCGCCCACACCGGCTCGTAGGCGAGCGCGAGATGCGCGGGGTCGAGTCCCTCGATCGCCGTGCACTGCCGCTCGAGGACGGCGAGCGTCTCGCCGGCCTCACGCTGCTCCAGCGTCTCGCCGACGCAGAAGATCACCGACAGACCGGCGTGCTGCGCCGCCCGGGCGCGGGCGCCGGCCGTGGCGTCGCTCTCGCCGAAGTACTGCCGCCGTTCGGAGTGGCCGACGATCACCCAGCGCACGCCCAGCTCGGCGAGCATCGCGGGCGCCACCTCGCCGGTGAAC
>DAIERH010000367.1 GCA_027346925.1 Geobacter sp. | reverse complement strand
CGCTCGGCGTATTCCCAGCGACCGCAGGCGCACAGGCGCAGCCAGTCGCCCTGGTGCAGGGTGTGCGCCGGGGGCAGCGCGGGCCCGGGCGCGGGGATCGGCGCGGCGGGAATGTCGCTCATGCGGGGATCGCCTGCAGTTGAGCCAGTGCGCGGCCGCGCGTGTGCGGCCCGAAGCGGTGCCGGTCCATGAGATCCTGCAGCAGCATGGCGTCGCCGGCGCCGCGCGCCAGGCACTCCGGCGGCAGCGGCGCATCGCAGGCGATGGTGGCCAGACGCTTGTACAGGCGCGCGGCATCGGCGTGCTCGCCCAGTCGCGCGGCCAGCGACGCGGCGCCGCGCAAGGTCGTGCTGACGGCCAGCTCGCCGGTGCGCGCCAGCAGCGATTCCAGATCGCCGAACTGCGCCAGTAGTCGCGCCGCGGTCTTGGCGCCGATGCCCGGCACGCCGGGGATGTTGTCTACCGCGTCGCCGCACAGGCCCAGGAAATCGCTGATCTGCTGCGGGTCGACGCCGAAGCGCTGGCGCACGCCATCGGGCCCCCAGCGCGCGTCGCGCGCCCAGTCCCACTGCTGGTCGCGCGCGCCCAGCAACTGACCGAAATCCTTGTCCGCCGACACCACCACGCAATCCAGGCCCAGCGCGCGCGCGTGCGCGGCGGCGCTGCCGATCAGGTCGTCGGCCTCATAGCTGGCGTGCGCGTGCACGCTCAGGCCCAGCGCCTGCGCGAAGGCGCGGCAGGCATCGAACTGGCGCAGCAGATCGGGGGGCGCCGGTTCGCGGTTGGCCTTGTAGGCTGGATACAGCAGATTGCGGAATGAACTGCCGAGCGCGCTATC
>DAIERH010000366.1 GCA_027346925.1 Geobacter sp. | reverse complement strand
GTGTAGTCGAGGCGGTCGGTGTGGGGGATCGCCCCGTTGTAGGTCTCGCGCTCGAAGATCTTCTCGGTGCCACGGTGCAAGTAGCCGATCACCGGCTTGGCGTCCACGATGCGCTCGCCGTCCAGCTTGAGCATCACCCGCAGCACGCCGTGCGTGGCTGGATGCTGCGGCCCGAACGAGATCTCCATCTCCTCGCTGTCGGGGAACGGCTTGAGGGCCTCGGGCTCGCTCATGACTCCCCCTCCCCGCCGGCGACCGGGCCGCCCCCCGGCGGGAACACATCGGGGTAGACCGCGGCGCCGGTGTCGATCCCTTCGATCGGAAAGTCCTTGCGCAGCGGGTGGCCGGAAAAGCCTTCCCAGGTCAGGATGCGCTCGAGGTTCGGATGGTCGGCGAAGTAGATGCCGAACATGTCGAACACCTCGCGCTCCATCCAGTTGGCGACCTTCCACACGCCGGTCACCGACGGCACCTCGACGCCCTCCGCGACCCGCACCCGCAGGCGCAGCCGGCGGGAGTCGGCGTGGCGGTGCATCCAGTAGACGACGTCGAACCGCCCCTCGGGGCGCGCCTGCCAGTCCACCGCCGTGAGGTCGACGAGGAAACCGTAGCCGAGCGCCTTGCACGCCCGCGCCAGCTCGGCCAGGCGCTCGGGCGCGACCGTCACCGTGACCTGGCCCGCGAACTCGACCGCCTCGAGCACCGCGTCCGGAACGGCCGCGGCGATCTCACGCACCTGGGCGTGCTCGCGCGCGTCCTGCGCCACCGGGGTGACCGGCTTCTCCTCCCCCGGCGGCTTGGGCGCCGCCGGGAGCTGGGGCGCGCTCTCCGCCGGGGCCGTCGGTTTT
>DAIERH010000365.1 GCA_027346925.1 Geobacter sp. | reverse complement strand
GGTGAGGGTGAGGGGGCGGGGGCCGGGGCGGGGGCCGGGGTGCTGCCGGATGCGGATGAAGACGAGGAGGACGAGGAGGAGTTGGATATCCCCCCCATCATCAAGCTACCCATGCTGATCTTGCCGGAGGGGGCGGTGAAGATGACCGCATTCCCCTGCTTGTTCGCGATGGTGATGGTCCCGTTGGCGATGGTGACGGAAATCGCGTCGAGCATGGCGTCGATGCCGGTGTGGTTGGCGGAGAAGGGGGCGTTGACCACGTTCATCGATCCAACGCTGTACTGGTTCATGAGCGGGGCCAGGGCGGTCTGGACGGCGGCCGCGGCATCCTGCATCTTGGCGGCAACGGCGGAGAGGTCGGCCGGCGCATGGTTGTTATAGAACGTGTCGGGGTTGACGCCGCCGTCGGCCTGGGCAAGCACCATGGTGGTGAGCGGGGTGATATTGGTGATGCCGAAATCGGTGGCCATGGAATAGTAGTTCTGTCCGCCGGCGCTGGTCTTAAGGAGGAAGGGGGGGGGTCAGCCCGGTGGCGTTGAAGGAAAAGGAACCGTCGCTGGCGGTGGTCGTCTGCCGGGTCACCGGGGTGGAGGAGGCGTCAATCAGATAGACGACCCCTGCGATGGGGGCCCCGGTCGCGGCGACGCCCGTGACCATATTGGCCGCAGCCGGTGCGGCGCCGGGGCCGGAGCTGGGACCGCCGCCACCGCCGCTACAGCCTGCAAGGCCGAGGGCAAGCACCGAGAGGGAAAGAAGGACTGCTTTGAAACACGAATTCATACGTTCTCCTTTTGTCCATGGTTGTGCGTACCCCGGCAGTGAACAAAAGAATACCGGGGCGTGATATCGATGGTTCCGATATTTCGGCGACCCGGCTGTCTCCATGAGATCCTGAGGCT
>DAIERH010000364.1 GCA_027346925.1 Geobacter sp. | reverse complement strand
GGAGATGATGGCCGTGCCGTGCTGGTCGTCGTGGAAGACCGGGATGTTCATGGTCTTCTTCAGGGTCTCCTCGATGTAGAAGCACTCGGGGGCCTTGATATCCTCCAGGTTGATCCCACCGAAGGTGGGCTCCAGGAGCTGCGCCACCTTGATGACCTCGTCGGGGTCGTGGGTGTTCACCTCGATGTCGAACACGTCCACGTGGGCGAACCGCTTGAAGAGCACCCCCTTGCCCTCCATAACCGGCTTTCCGGACATGGCGCCGATGTCGCCCAGACCCAAGACCGCCGTGCCGTTGGAGAGCACCGCCACGAGGTTGCCCTTGTTGGTGTACTTGTAGGCGTCCTCGGGGTTCTTCTCGATGGCTAGGCAGGGCACGGCCACTCCCGGTGTGTAGGCCAAGGAGAGATCGCGGGCCGTCAGGCACGGTTTGGTGGGGACCACCTCCGTCTTGCCCGGCCGGCCGATTGAATGGTAATCAAGCGCTTCCTGATCACGAATTGCCATCAAAGACCTCCATCTTCACGTCGCACACGAGGAGAGGCCCAAGAGGTCTGGGCTCCCTCCGCCTCCGGAACCACAGAATCAGAGGGTGATTATACCGCGCTTCGAGGCGAATGGGAGGAGGGAGTGCGGGGACGGTGAGGAGGAACAGTCCCCGGCAGCGCGTCCGTGGGCATGGGCGTGGGGGTGTTCGGCAGAATCTCCACCCCGTAAGGCTCGTAGTCGTGGAGCGTGATGAGGTTTCCCGCCCCGCCCGTCACCAGCCGGATGCTCCCCACCTGGTCCCACACGTAGAAAGCGGTCGCCGCGTTCGTCAGCGTAGCCGCCGCCTCCGTGCGGACGGCCGCCATGGGCGCCGCTTCGGCCTCCATCCCGGCGCTTGCCCCCTCATCCATGCCATCGC
>DAIERH010000363.1 GCA_027346925.1 Geobacter sp. | reverse complement strand
CTTCCTATTCAGGAAACGAGCGACAATCTTCTCATTGAGAAGACTGAAGCAATGCCACTCAAGGGCAGCAACGAAACCATCCTCGTCGCTGAAGACGAACCGAGCGTACGCACGCTGGTATCAAAGATACTGACAAATTACGGATATGAGGTAATCCTTGCCGAAGATGGCGAGGATGCCATCGAGAAATTCAGACTTCATCAAGACAGTATCAGGTTGATTCTCATGGACATGATCATGCCGAAGAAGAACGGCAAGGAGGCAAATGAGGAACTCCAGCTTATAAAGCCTGGAGTGAAGGTTCTCTTTTTCAGTGGCTATACCGCAGATTTCATCGAGAACCGGGGAATCTCTGAAGAAGGGATTGAACTGCTCATGAAACCGGTTCAGCCGACTGAGCTGCTCAGAAAGGTAAGGCAAATGCTGGACGCATAGTATCATCTCGCTGGTTTTGATCGCCCTTGACAACCATATCCTCCAGCAACCGGCAACGGCTCAAGGTAACATATCCCTAGCACTATCATCGTGGGCTGAAGTGTTTTCGTTGTTTTAAAAGGCACTTACAAGGCTTTTTGTAGGTGCCCTTTTTTTTGCAATACAACTTCGTACTGATAAATCTCTCGGGTGCTATATTCCTCCGCCGCTTGCGGCGACGAAAGGCACCGGCTGTACGGGAGGACTTCTTATCATTTGAATGTGGTTTGACAGGCTGTCTCCGGCTCGTGTAAGATAATTTTTTTATATATATCCGGAAAGGAAGTAATCCATGTCTCTAGGCATCACCAAAGGCATCATCCTGGCCGGAGGGGCCGGCAGCCGCCTCTTTCCCCTCACCCTGGTGGCAAGCAAGCAACTCCAGCCGGTCTACGACAAGCCGATGATCTACTACCCCCTGGCGACCCTGATGGC
>DAIERH010000362.1 GCA_027346925.1 Geobacter sp. | reverse complement strand
CAAGGCTGTCGAGGGATTGCGCGGAGTCGTAGTACCCTATAGGGCATAAACAGCGCTACGTCGCACGATCCAGGCCGAAGACTTACGCAGCTCTGGCGGAAAACACATCCATCTCAGGAGAATGCACATGAACGCAACGCTTACCCACCTACAGCAGCTTGAGGCCGAAAGCATCCACATCATCCGTGAAGTGGTGGCCGAATTCGGCAACCCGGTGATGCTCTACTCCATCGGCAAGGATTCGGCGGTCATGCTGCACCTGGCCCGCAAGGCCTTTTTTCCGGCCCCGCCCCCCTTTCCCCTGCTGCACGTGGACACCACCTGGAAGTTCCGCGAGATGATCCAGTTCCGGGACCGGATGGCAGCCGAATGCGGCCTTGACCTGATCGTGCACGTGAACGAGGAGGGGGTGCGCCGTGGGATCTCCCCCTTTACCCATGGTTCGGCGCTCTATACCGATGTCATGAAGACCGAAGGGCTGAAGCAGGCCCTGGACCGCTACAACTTCGATGCCGCCTTTGGGGGCGCACGTAGGGACGAGGAGAAATCACGGGCCAAGGAGCGGATATTCTCCTTCCGCGGCGCCCACCACCGCTGGGACCCCAAGAACCAGCGGCCGGAGCTGTGGAACCTGTACAACACCCGAGTCAAGCCGGGGGAGAGCATCCGCGTCTTCCCGCTTTCCAACTGGACCGAACTGGATGTGTGGCAGTACATCCACCTGGAACGGATACCCATCGTGCCGCTCTACTATGCCGCGGTCAGGCCGGTGGTGGAGCGGGACGGCATGCTGATCATGGTGGATGACGAGCGCCTGGATCTCAAGCCGGGGGAAACGGTGCGTCACAAATCGGTCCGCTTCCGCACCCTGGGGTGCTATCCCCTGACCGGCGCCGTGGAATCGACTGCCGACACCCTGCCTGCAATCATCCGGGAGATGCTGCTGA
>DAIERH010000361.1 GCA_027346925.1 Geobacter sp. | reverse complement strand
ACGAACGCAGATACGAAGTGAACAATCTGGCGCAGGCATTTGTCCTCATTGAAAAAATACTCGATGCGAACGACAAACAGGGATTGACCCAGCTGAGTCGCAGCATATGCTTTTCGAAAAACAAGACGTTCCGTCTGCTTACCACGCTTGAGTACTACGGCATCGTGGAAAAGGATTCCCAAAGCAATTACGGCATCGGTCTCACCGCATTGGCGGCTGCCCGCAAGGTCCTGGACAAATCCTCATCCCTCGACAAGGTCCGTCCCTATTTGAAAGCTGTCTCGGAAACCATCAACGAGGCTGTCTACTTCGCCTATTACGGCCGTGAGGAGGCCGTGCTCGTTGATTTTGTGGACTGCCGGCACCCGGTCAAGGCCGCCTCGTTCGTGGGCAGTTCGTTCATACTCTCCGGATGCGGGAACCGCGACCGCAAAGTCAAGAGGGTGGCCGGCATCGGCGACATCATTGTCGATGCCGGAGGGCTTGATCCTGAAATAACGACGGTGTCGGCGCCCATGGTCAAGGCCGATGGAGCGGCCTTGGGGGCCATGGTGGTGCTTGCACCCTCATTCCGCATGCCGCTGGAGCGCATAAAGACCGAAATCGTGCCGGTCCTCAGGGAGGTTGCGCACCGCCACTCGCTGACAATGCCTGACAAGGGAAAAAAGCCGTCTCCTCCATTGGCGCTTCCGGTGGAACGGGATTCGGGAAAACGCCCGGCATTGCTCGCCTGAGTGCTAGGAAATAGCAAAACGTACTCTGTGGATAAAGCCCGTATCCGTGGCGCCCTCACGGTTTCTCTCGCCTAGAATGCCCAAGTCCCGGCGTTTCGGGCCGGACTCACGACCCGGCGGCGTTCACCCGACAAAACCGGCATGGAGCGTCACGGGCGGCGATCGACTCCGGCATTTCGCTCGATTCGCCATTCAGACGCCACGAATTCAGGTAAAGATCATTTGGAGGTATCTATGAAGGTTCTCGTTTGCATCAAGCAGGTCCCGGACATGGAGTCCCGCTTCAAGCCCAACGGCTCCGGCACGTGGTTCAGCGAGTCGGACCTGGCCTGGCGCATGAACGAATATGACGAATATG
>DAIERH010000360.1 GCA_027346925.1 Geobacter sp. | reverse complement strand
GCACCTCGACGCCGTCCATGCCGGGCATCCGCATATCCAGGAGCACCACGTTGAAGACCTCCTGGCGGTACTTGTCCAGGCCCTCTTCGCCGTCGGCCGCCGCGGCCACCTTGTACCCGCTGCGGGAAAGTTCCATCTCCAGGAGCTCCCGCAGGGGCGCCTCGTCCTCGACAATCAGTATTTTCGCCTCTTTACGTGCATCTAGATTTGACATGCCGGAAGCCTCACCGTGAATTTCGTTCCTTTTCCCTGGGTGCTTTCCACATGGATCTCCCCGTTATGTGACTTGATGATATTGTACGTGACGGCCAGCCCGAGGCCGACCCCCCGGCCCACATCCTTGGTGGTGAAAAACGGGTCCCAGATCTGATCCATGACCGTCAGGGGTATCCCGCACCCGTTATCGCTGATGCTCGCGGTCACCGTGCCGTTCCGGCCGGATGTGGTTATCGCTATCAGCCCCGGTCCTTCTATGGCCTGAAGGGCATTCATGGTCAGATTCATGA
This sequence comes from Geobacter sp., assembly GCA_027346925.1. Taxonomy (GTDB): domain Bacteria; phylum Desulfobacterota; class Desulfuromonadia; order Geobacterales; family Pseudopelobacteraceae; genus JACPFJ01. The sequence continues at coordinate 650 of DAIERH010000360.1, read as the reverse complement.
AGACCTGCCGCAGCCCCGCGGCATCCCCCCTGATCATCGGCAAGTCCGATTGCAGCGACTCCCGGATCTCGATATTGTCGATGCGGGCCTTGTGACGGACCAGCTCCAGGACCTCGGACAGCACCTGATTAAGGTCCACCAGGCCGACCGACCCTTCCGATTTCCGGCTGAAACTCAACAGGCTGTCGATAATCCCCTTACAGCGATACGTCTCGCGGATTATCACCCCGAGGTATTTTTTGAAATCCGCGAGATGGGGGTCGGCGTTCAGTTCCGATTCGTCGCGAAATCTCCGCAGCAACGCCTCGGCATACCCGGCCACGGAGGTAAGCGGATTGTTGATCTCGTGCGCCACCCCGGCGGCAAGCATGCCGATGCCGGACATCTTCTCCGCCTGCATCAATTGCAGTTCATTGAGGCGTTTTTCGGTCACGTCCCGAATGAACACGAGGGCCCGGGTTTTCTCCTTGGGGTCTTCGATCGGGGTTGCGGTGACGTCGAAATAACGGTTTTCCCCATGTCCCTTCGTGGCGGTGAAGGAGACCTGCGTGCTCTCGCCGGTCAAGGCCTTTTCCACCGGGCATTTCTCGGGAGAATGAACGCTGTCCGGGTGAAAAAGCTCCCGGCAGCTCCGTCCGACGATGGTTTCC
>DAIERH010000035.1 GCA_027346925.1 Geobacter sp. | reverse complement strand
GGGCAGCAAAAAAAAGAGCCAGGAAAATCCCTGGCTCATGGGGTTGCCGGTGTACTCCATGTTCAGAAGGCTACCGATGCTTCGTTGGAATCCGCAAATGGGGTACCATTCACATTTACGGCCTCAACCTGATAGTAATAGGTGTTACCGAATAAAACCGTTGCATCACTGAATGTCAACGCAGTGATGCCGGGTTGTATCAGTGTTTTGCCCGTGACGGTGGAGGATATCAACCCCCGGTACACATTGTATCTGACGGCACCGGCAACGTTGCTCCACGTCAAAACAATCTGGGAACCGTTTGTTACGCCCCCCAGCACAAATGAGCCGCCGCCTGACTGTTGCGGGGAGGCATTTACCTCATTGGATGCCCCCGAAACACCATCGGAACTCACCGCCGTTACCTGGTAATAAAAGGTGGCACCCGCGGTGGCCGACGTATCCGAGTAGGTTGTGGCGGTGACATTCGATGCCAGAAGCGTTTTGAATGAAAGACCTCCCGTAGTCGTGCCCCGGTAGACATTGTAACTGGTTGCCCCGGAAACGCTGTTCCAGCTCAACGTAATCGGCGAGGTGGACGTGACGGTCAAGCCGGTCGGCGCCTCAGGGCCGGTACCGCACCCAGCCACAACCATAAGCGCCAACGCCGCAACTGTAAATACGATGGTTTTCATCATGGTATTCCTCTCTCCTTACGCCGCCCCAGACAGGGGCTACCGTGACCTTGAGCGCTGCCCTTGCTGCTGCATCTCTTCATCTTTCCGTTTCCGGTTTTGTTATACACCTTTTTGCAACAAATATGAAGTAGACAGCGTATTGTTTTTTGGGGGGAAGCGGTGAATGGAGTTGCCGCCGAATGGGTCTGATTTTATCCCGGCAAGGGTTCAGCCAAGAGAGGAAGACTACGTGGCGCGCCCGGCAGGATTCGAACCTGCGGCCCACGGCTTAGAAGGCCGTTGCTCTATCCAACTGAGCTACGGGCGCATGTGTGAGGTGATTTTTTGCAATGCCCAGAGGTACGCAAGGGGCTGGCCATATCTGACCAGCCCCTTTTTCGGTATTCGGCGTGGTGCCCGGAGCCGGGGTCGAACCGGCACGGCCTTGCGGCCGAGGGATTTTAAGTCCCTTGCGTCTACCAGTTCCGCCATCCGGGCAGTCGAGCGTGCCGTACACAGCCTCGGAACGCGATCAGCAGTTGACCCGCTCCTTGAGTTCTTTGCCGGTTTTGAAAAACGGGGTTTTCTTGGCAAGGATCGTGACAACCTCACCGCTCTTGGGGTTGCGTGCCTCGCGGCCGGTCCGTTCCCTGATGGTGAAACTCCCGAATCCACGGATTTCAACCTTGTCGCCGGCCTTCAGGGCTTCCTCGATGGAATCGAAAACCGTGTTGACCAACATTTCCGAAACCTTCAAATTCAACATTCCGTGCGTCTGCACGACCTTTTCAATCAGTTCGCTCTTGGTCATGGTGGCTCTCCTGTTGAACGTCTCTTAATTATTGTTCTTGTTGTTGATTTCCTGTTTCAGCAACTCACCCAGATTCGAGGTGGCGCTCCCCTGCGAACCGAGATACTGCTCGAACTCCTCCTTCTCGGCCGCCACATGCATGGCCTTGATGGAGAGAGAGATGCGGCGCTCCTTGGGGTCGCAGCTCAACACCACCGCTTCGAGGGTGTCGCCGACCTCGGCGAAAGTCTTTGCGCTGGGCACCTTTTCGCGGGAGAGTTCGGAAACATGGATCAATCCTTCGATCCCTTCCTCCAGTTCGACAAAGACGCCGAAATCGGTCAGCGAGGTAACCTTTCCGGTGACCTTGACGCCAGCCTTATAGGTGCTGGGCGCAACGCTCCAGGGGTCTGGATGGAGCTGTTTGATGCCGAGGGAAAGGCGCTCGTTCTCCACATCGACCTTGAGTACCACTGCCTGGACAATATCGCCCTTGGCATAGACATCACCGGGGTGCTTGATCCGCTTGGTCCAAGAGATGTCGGACACGTGTACCAGGCCGTCGATGCCCTCCTCGATGCCGATGAACATGCCGAAATCTGTCATGTTCTTGATCTGGCCCTCAATCTTGGTGCCGACCGGATATTTTTCGGCAATGGTCTTCCAGGGATTTTCGCTGACCTGCTTCAGGCCCAGGGAGATCTTGCGGTTGCCCATGTCCAGCCCCAGCACCACTGCCTCGACCTCATCACCGACGCTGAGAATGTCTGCGGCCCTGCGAACCCGCTTGGTCCAGGACATCTCGGACACATGGATCAGCCCCTCCACACCCGGCTCCAGTTCCACGAAGGCACCGTACTCCATCAGGCTGACCACGCGCCCCTTGATGCGGGTTTCAACCGGATAGCGGGAAGGCACCTCCAGCCAGGGGTCGGGAAGTGTCTGTTTGACGCCGAGCGAGATCTTGCCCTTGGTACGGTCGAACTTGAGCACCTTGGCGGTTATGGGTTGCCCCGGCTTGAGCACGTCGGCCGGCTTGCCCACACGGCCCCAGGAGAGGTCGGATACGTGCAGCAGGCCGTCCACCCCGCCCAAATCGATGAATGCACCGTATTCGGTCACGTTTTTGACCACACCCTCGACAATCTGCCCCTCTTCCAGTTTTTCCAGTGTTATCTCGCGGGAGGCCTGACGTTCCTCCTCGAGCAGGGCGCGACGGGAAAGGACGATGTTGTCCCGTTTCTGGTTGATCTTGATGACCTTGAACCGTCCCTTGAGGCCGATATAACTGTCGGCGTCGGAGGAGGGACGAATGTCCACCTGTGATGCGGGAAGGAAGGCCGGGATACCGATATCCACACTGTAGCCGCCGTTCACTCGGGCGGTGATGGTTCCCTCGAGAATGCCACCCTCCTGGGCGGCGCCGCCGATCTTTTCCCAGGCAGCCAGATAGTCGGCCTTTTTCTTGGAGAGGATATAGCCCTTCTTGCCGTCCTCACGGGTCATCAGCACGCGGATGCGGTCGCCCACCTTCACCGTCAGTTCGCCGCTGGCGTCGCGGAACTCGGAAACCGGGACAAAACCTTCTGATTTGAGGCCAATATCAACGAGTACGGTTTCCTGGTCGATGCGAACAACCGTTCCCTCTATAATCTTATCCCGCTCGGGCCTTTCCTTAAGGCTTTCCGTGTAGAGCGCGGCAAATTCGCTGCTCTGCTGCTCGGCATCCAGATCATCATGTTCACCGTTGTTGGCAGCATCGAGCCGTTTGAAATCAACCATTAAACCTTACCCCCTGAACGTTTCTTTGACTTCGTTAGTGTTTCTGTCGCTTATGAAGCGTTATAATTTAGCACATTCACACAAAAATTCAATTGCTTTTATTGATCTCCTCAATCCGGTTCATCACTTCGTCGATGATCCACTTCGGGGTGGATGCCCCGGCCGTGACCCCTACCCGCTCGACCCCCTCGAACCAACCGGGATTGATCTCGGCAGCGGTCTCGATATGATGGGTCCGGGGTTGGAGTTCGGCGCAGACCTCGGCCAGGCGACGGGTGTTGGCGCTGTTGAATCCCCCCACCACCAGCATGCAGTCCACCTGGCAGGCAAGTTCCTTGGCCTCCTCCTGGCGTACCGCCGTGGCGTCGCAAATGGTGTTGAAGACACGGATCTCGCCGCCCCGCAGCAGGCATTCCGACACCACGTTTTTCAGGTTCTCGAAAGACTGGGTGGTCTGGGCAACGATACCGATCTTATTCATCTTGGGGAGCTTCTTGACCTCTTCACCCGATCCCACCACGAACACCTTGTCGCCGCCGTAGGAAACGATCCCCTGCACCTCGGGGTGGTCGGCGTCACCAACGACCACAACGCCGTAGCCCGCCTCGGAAAGGCTCTTGACATGTTCCTGGGCCTTCTTGACAAACGGGCAGGTGGCATCCACGATCTCCAACTGCTTCTGTACCGCCTCGTCCATCTCGCTGGCCAGCACGCCATGGGAGCGGATAATGATCGTGCCGCTGTCAGTGTTGTCAAGATCCTTGACGACCTTGACCCCCATATCCTCCAGCTTCTGCACGACCTGGGGGGAATGGATGATCGGCCCCAGGGTATAGGTCTTGCTCCCCTTGCCGGCCGCTTCGAATGCCATGTGGGTGGCGCGCTTGACGCCGAAGCAGAATCCGGCCCGTTTTGCCAGAATAACTTTCATTCCTCTGTTCCCGTCCGATTGATCTTTTCCCGAAAAATAGATTCCATCATGTCCAGAACCTCATCGACCCCCATGCCGGAGGAATCGATGGGAATGGCGTCCTCCGCCTGCCTGAGCGGCGCCAGGTCCCGCTGAGAGTCCTGGTGATCCCGTTGCACCACCGCCGCGATGGTTTCTTCCAGGGTCACCTGTTCCCCCTTGGCGATCAACTCTGCGAAACGCCGCCTGCCCCGTTCCTCGGCGGAGGCGGAGAGAAAGAACTTGAGTTCCGCATCGGGGAAAACGACCGTGCCGATATCGCGTCCCTCCAGCACTACACCGCCGTTTCGTCCCATAAAACGCTGGGAGCGCACCATGGCCTCACGCACCGGTCTGAGGGCCGAGATGCGTGACGTCATCAGGGACATCTCCGGGGTGCGGATATGATCGGTCACATCCAGTCCGTTGGCCAGGACCCGCCGGGTGCCGTTGACGCAATTGAAGCGCACATCCACATCACCGCAGAAACGCTCCAGTTGGGCTTCATCGCCGGGATCGATGCCTGTCTGGCTGATCAGCCAGGCCACGGCCCGGTACATGGCGCCGGTATCGATCTGCTTGTAACCCAACCGCTTGGCCAGGCGGCTGGTCACCGTGCTCTTACCGGCGCCCGAAGGACCATCGATGGCTATGACCAGGCCGTTCTTGCGTTCGCCCATGGCGCTACCTGACCGCGACCTTTTCCAGGAGCGGAAAAAAGGTGGGGAATGAGGTGGCCACACAGTCGGTATCGTTTATAGTGATGCCTCCCTTCGCAACCAGGGCCGCCACGGACAGGGACATGGCGATGCGGTGATCGCCGCAGCTCTCCACCTCGCCGCCAGCAAGCCGTTCCACGCCCATGATGTCCATGCCGTCTTCGCATTCGTCCACCTGGACCCCGAGGCGGCGCAAATTGGCGGCAATGGCGGCAATGCGGTCGGTTTCCTTGACCCGCAGTTCATGGGCATCACGCACCGTCGTCCGCCCCTCGGCGCAGGCCGCGGCCACGCAGATGACGGGGAATTCGTCGATGGCCCGCGGCACCACGGAGCCCGCGATATCCACCCCTTTCAGCCGCGATGATCGTACCATCAGGTCGGCTACCGGCTCGCCCGAGATCTCCCGCTCGTCCAAAAGCTCGATGCTCCCCCCCATGGACCTGAGGATCTCGATCACGCCGGTGCGGGTGGGGTTGACCCCCACGTTGCGGATCAAAAGCTCGGAGCCGGGCGTGATCAGCGCCGCAACCAGGAAGAAGGCAGCCGAGGAGATGTCACCCGGCACGGAGATCTCTTGGGCTTGAAGCTCCACGCCCCCCTTGACCGTGACGCCGTTGTTGAACACCTCCAGCGAGGCCCCGAACAGCCGGAACATGCGCTCGGAGTGGTCGCGGGACAGGCTCGGCTCGCGCACCGAGGTCTCGCCGTCGGCATACAGGCCGGCCAGCATGATGGCCGACTTGACCTGGGCGCTGGCGACGGGCAGTTCGTAGGTTATGCCCCGCAAACCGCCGCCCTGGATGGCCAGCGGGGCCAGGCTCCCCTGATTGCGCCCCAGAATGCGGGCACCCATGCGGCCCAGCGGTTCCACCACACGCTTCATGGGGCGCTTGCGCAGGTACTGGTCGCCGGTCAGCACCGAGAAGAACGATTGGCCGGCCAGAAGCCCGGTCATGAGCCGGATGGTGGTGCCGGAATTGCCGCAGTCGATCACGTCCGCCGGCTCCTTGAGGCCATGCAGCCCCTGGCCGTGGATAGCAATGGTTTCACCGTCGTCGTCGATCGTCACCCCCATGGCACGGAAGGCGTTCATGGTGGACATGTTGTCCTCGCCCCGCAGGAAACCCGTGACCGTGGTGACGCCTTTGGCGATGGCCCCCATCATGATCGAGCGGTGGGAGATGGACTTGTCACCCGGCACGCTGATCTCGCCCTTTACCGCCAGCGCCGGGTTGATGGTGATGGAATTCATAGTTAATTCACCAGTAGGATACAAAGGACATAAAGGACTTCAAGGACAGAACCTCGATGTTTTCCTTTGTGCCCTTTGCGTCATTTGTGTCCTTTTTTATAGTATCCCGTCGCGGAACTGCTTCGCTATGGTGAAAAACTCGCTCAACCCCACCCCGTCGCCTGCATCGATGCGCCGCCGCAGTTCGGCCAGGCTGGCGGAAAAGCCGTCGATGCTCTTCAGGAGTGCTTCCCGGTTCATCAGGGCGATGTCGCGCCACATGGCCGGGTCCGAGGAGGCGATGCGGGTGAAGTCGCGAAAACCGCCGGCGGTGTAGGAGAGTACGTTCTCTCCCTCAACGTCCGCCATGCCCACGGCATGCACCAGGGCATAGGCCACGGCGTGGGGCAGGTGCGAAATCTCGGCAAAGATCCGGTCGTGATGACCCGGTTCCATGGAGCAGACATCGGCCCCGGTAAGCCGCCAGAGACGGGCGACCAACTCCAGGGCCGCGGGGTCGGTGCGTTCCGTGGGGGTCAGGATGCAGCGTTTGCCCCGGTAGAGGGTGGCGAACGAGGCGGCCGCGCCCGAGTGTTCGGTGCCAGCGATGGGGTGACCGCCCACGAAGTGGCATCCTGGCGGCATGAGCGCCTCGCATTCCCGGACAATAGCCGCCTTGACGCTGCCGCCGTCGGTGACGATGCAGCCGGGGGACAGGGCCGGCGCGATCTCGCCCACCACTGAAGGGATGGCGCAGACCGGCACGGAGATGAACACCATGTCGGCGCCCCGCACCCCTTGAACGGCATCCTGACTGATCTCGTCGCAAATACCCAGGGAGAGCGCGTCTTCCAGGTTGGCGCGGGAGCGGCCTATGCCGACCACGCTCTTCACGGCACCCGCCTCGCGCAGGGCGCGGGCAAGGGAGCCGCCGATCAGCCCCACGCCGATTATGGCCAGACGATCTATCATCACGGTCATCCGGTCTCGCCCCTACATCGACCGCGGGAACGACCCGAGGATCTTCAGGAACTGGCAGCACTCCCGGAGTTCATCCAAGGCCGCCGCCACCTCGGGATCGGAAAAATGGCCGGACAGATCCAGGAAAAAGATGTATTCCCAGGCCTTCTTCTTGTAGGGGCGCGATTCGATCTTGGACAGGTTGATGCCGCGCTTGGCGAACGGCTCCAGCATGCGGCAGAGGATGCCCGGCTCGTCCTTGACCGAGAAGAGGATCGAGGTCTTGTCGTTGCCCGAGCGCTCACACGCCTTGCGGGCAATCACCAGGAAGCGGGTGAAGTTATTGACCTGATCCTCGATGCGGCTGCGGACCACTTTGAGATCGTAGAGCGAGGCAGCCAGTTCGCTGGCGATGGCGGCAGCGGTGTAGTCGTCGCTGACGATCTGGGCCGCCACGGCGGTGGAGGCCACGTCCACCAGCGGCACGCCCGGCAGGTGGTCGTCCAGCCATTGGCGGCACTGGGCTATGGGCTGGGGATGGGAGTAGACCTTCTTGATGTCCTCGATCCGGCCGGTGCGGGACAACAGGTCGTGATGCACCTCCAGAAGGATCTCGGCGGTGATCTTGAGGCTGCTCTCCACGAACATGTCAAGGGTATGGGAGACCACCCCCTCGGTAGAGTTCTCCACCGGCACCACCCCGTAGAGGGCCTTGCCCTTCTCCACTTCCTCGAATACCGCCGGGATGGACTTGAGCGGCACCAACTCGGCCGACAGGCCGAACTGCTGCATGGTGGCCAAGTGGCTGAAGGTCGCCTTGGGGCCCAGAAAGGCCACCTTCATGGGGGATTCCAGGGCCAGACAGGCCGAGATGATCTCGCGGTAGATACTTTTCAGGGCATCGTTGGGGAACGGGCCGGGGTTGAGGCTCTGCAGGCGCTCGTAGATCTGGCGCTCGCGGCCGGGCACATGGAACTCCTGGTTGCTGCCGGACTTGAGACGGCCAACATCAAGGACGACCCGTGCGCGCTCGTTCAAAAGCTCGACGATCCGGTCGTCGATACCGTCGATCCGGTCGCGAAGGTCTGTGATTGTCGGCGCATTCTGCTGCAAGGGGGCCGCCTGGCGGGTGCTGGGGTGGTGTAAACAGAGGAGTATTTATACTGGATAGCCGCGTGAAAAGCAACAATTACTTAAATCGTCACACGCAACGGAGAGTGGGGCCACAACCCCATCCGCGGCAGCCTCGCCACTGGTCAGAGCGCTGCCCCGAAGCGCCCCAACCAGGAGTCAAATATTTGAATTTTGTCACTGCCAAAGCCCGCCAGCTTGGCCCGGACTTTTCCCACCGGTTTTCTCCGTTCCAGCCGGCCCGGCTTTTTTGAGAAGAACAAGTCGGCGAAACAGATGATCTCCTCCGGCAGGGTGTGGGGGATCATGTCGCGTTGCGGCAGCGGCAGACGCTGACTGACGATGTCGGAGACGGTCAGACCGACGCCGATGTGCCGCTCGCACACCAGGGCATGCCGCGGCAGCCCCTCAGCTTCCAGTATCTCCCTCCCCAGGATGCCGTGCATGATGTAGGGATGCATCCCGTGCAGCCCGATCTCAGCGGCCTCGACGCGACAGATGCCGATATCGTGGAGCATGGCCGCCTCCTCGATGAAGCAGAGGTCGGCATCCGGCAGCGCCAGGCAGCGCCCGATCGCCAGCGACAGGTCAGCCACCACCCGGCCATGGGTGACTACAACCTCCAGCGCCTCAACCGCAAAGTATCCGCTCAACACCGTTTCCGCATCCATCATCATACCAATCTCCACATAAAGTCAAAATATCGACTCACACACAAGCCGCGCCAGGTAAAAATTTGTCAAAATAATGGCAACAAACGGAGTTTGACCAGCAACATACCGATTTTATTCAAATAAAAACTTGGTACGGCTTATGCTATGGCTTAAACAACAACCGGACAAGGGATTTCACCCTGCCGGGGGAAAGGATATGGATTACCATGTACGCCAAGTTTCCCTTTTACTCCGTAGCCCAAATATATGCCATCAGCTTGGACACACCGGTCGCCATCCTGCTTGGCCGCGACAACCTTTACTGGGTCGTCGATCAATGGAAAGCGGGAGACTATATGGGTGAAGGCTGTTCACTGCTCAGCGCGGCCCACTGAAGAACGGCCATGCCCTTCCGCCCGCCCCGGGTGCGGAACAGATGTCCCGGCCATGGCCGGTGATTACTGCTGGTCCAGTTATATCCCATCTTCCTGCCGATGCAAAGCCCCCATCCGCACCACCTTTCCTGTCACAATTCTGACAGCTTTCCAGACAGCCGCCTGCCCGTCAACTAATCCATCCAATTCCTTAAAACCTTGACCCGCGTCATTAATTTTCCGTACCAACCGGGGTATGCTCCAACCATACACGATGTAAGGAGGTCGATGATGGAATTCAGAAGCAGCCTTGGCGACAGGGCCATCCAGGATGTAATCCGGACATACCCCGAGATCGGCGAGATCCTCAACCGCTTCGAGATCGGTTGCGTGACCTGCAAAGTGGGCGTCTGCCTGCTGAAGGACGTGGTCGCCATCCACGGGTTGTCAAAAGACGACGAGGCGAAGATCGAACAGGAAATCAACAGCTATCTGACAGCGAAAGGAGAATGAATCATGGCAAACCTGGGATGCGGCTGCCCCGGCAGCATGGCACGGACAATCGAGAGACAGGAAACAGAAGACACGACTAACGTAAAAGCCCGCTCCGAGTTGCGACAATGGCCGGTGCAGCTTCACCTGGTGCCGCCAGCGGCGCCCTACTTCCAAAACGCGGACATCCTGATCTGTGCGGACTGCGTGGCGTTTGCCATGGGGAGCATGCACCAGGATCTGCTCAAGGGTAAGGCACTGGCCATCGCCTGCCCCAAACTGGACGACACCACCGGTTACGTGGAAAAACTGGCTGCAATCTTCAACGCCAACGAGATTAAAAGCATCGCCGTGGCCATCATGGAGGTGCCCTGCTGCCGCGGCCTGGACGTCATGGTCAGGGAGGCGCTGGCGCAGAGCGGCAAAAACATACCTCTTGAAAGTCTCGTGATCGGTATCGACGGAGAACGGAGGAAGTGATGAAAACCGACATCACCCGTGCATTAGTCAACGAACACGGGCTGATCCTGCGCATGATCGCCCTCCTGGAGCGCAACTCAGCCCGCACCGCGGAGGGCAGCTACGCCAACTGGCAGTTCTACCTGGACGGCGTGGATTTCATCAGAAACTTCGCCGACCGTTTCCATCACGCCAAGGAGGAGGATGTACTTTTCGAGGCCCTGGTGAAAAACGGCATGCCCCGTGAACACAGCCCGGTGGCTGCCATGCTGCTGGAGCACGAACAGGGCCGGGCTCATGTCCGGGCGCTGGAGGCGGCTGCCCTGGAGGCCCGGGCCGGACTGCCCGGCCGGGAGACGACCATCGCGGAGCATGCCCAAGCCTACGCCGGGCTGTTGCGGGAGCACATCGCCAAGGAGGACGGTGTCCTGTACCCACTTGCCGAGCGGCTCATCCCTGATACACTGAGAGACGGCATCGTTGCGGAATATACTGCGGCGGAGTCGCGAACCCCGGAAGGGTTCAGGGCTCACTACGAGGCGGTGGTGGCGCGCTACGAAAGCGAACCATAGGCCAAAAATGCCCGCAAAGAGGAGGGAGCATATCATGGAGGAATCATTGCTGAAGGAGTGGCTCTGCAACAAGATCGTTGAGGAGAGTAACGATGCCGTCATGTTTTCCGACAAGAGCGGTATCATCCGTCTCTGGAACACGGGTGCGGAACGGATGTTCGGCTACAGCGCCCAGGAGGCGCTGGGACAGTCCCTGGACCTGATCATCCCCGAAAATCTGCGCCAACGGCATTGGGATGGATATTTTCGCGTCATGGAGAGCGGCACGAGCCATTACAGCATCGACCTGCTCTCCGCGCCCGCCCTCAAAAAGGGGGGAACGCGCATCTCCACCGAGTTTTCCATGGCGTTGATAAAGGACGCCACCGGCAAGATGCTCGGCGTAGCATCCATTATCCGCGATGTCACGGCCCGCTGGCAGCGGGAAAAGGAGATGAAGGAGCGGATCAGGGAACTGGAGGCGCGCCTTCCCGGCGCAACGTGACATGCCCGTGGAGAAACGGACATCCCTGGGGAACCTCCAGACAAGGCTTTACATTCCCAACCAGGCCATGGTAGCCTTTCCACATCAATCGGTCCCGTGGCTGGACGCCTATCAATCGAGATGAGTCCCGCCATGGAGCCCCAGGAGCCCTCAATGAAACGTAAAGCACTCGCCCTCCTATCCGGAGGGCTCGACTCCACCCTGGCAGTCAGGTTGATGCTCGACCTGGGCATCGAGGTGGAGGCCCTCAACTTCACCTCCCCCTTCTGCACCTGCACCGGCAAAAACGCCGGCTGCAAGTCCGAGGCGGTCAGGGTGGCCCAGGAATTCAACATCCCCATCAAGGTCATGCACAAGGGTCTCGACTACCTGGAGACCGTCCGAAACCCGCGCCACGGCTACGGCAAGGGGCTCAACCCCTGCGTCGATTGCCGCATCTACCTCCTGAAGAAGGCCGGGGAGTACATGGCGGAGAGCGGTGCCGACTTCGTCATCACCGGCGAGGTGCTGGGGCAGCGCCCCATGAGCCAGCGCCGCGACACCCTGCGGGTCATCGAGCGGGAAAGCGGCCTGGAGGGGCTGATCCTGCGTCCCCTGTCTGCCCGGCACTTCGAACCGACCATCCCGGAAAAAGAGGGGTGGGTGGACCGAAACAGGCTTCTGGCCATCAAGGGGCGTTCCCGTAAGGAGCAGTTTGGACTGGCCGAGGAACTGGACGTGAAGAACTATCCCTGCCCGGCCGGCGGCTGCCTCTTGACCGAACTCTCCTTTGTCCCCAAACTGCGGGATGTCTTCGATCACGCCGACGAACTCAACATGCGGGACTTTCGCCTGCTCAAGATCGGTCGCCACTTCCGCATAGGCACGCGGACCAAGGTGATCATCGGCCGCAACGAGGCCGACAACGACCTGCTGGAGACGGCCATGCAGCCGGGCGAGACAGCCATCACCTGGCTTGACGGCAACACCCCGGTGGGAGTGGTCACGGGTCACCAGGAGCCCGAATGCCTGGACCTGGCCAGCCGCATCCTGCTGCGCTACACCAAGGCCGAACCTGCCGCCTCCTGCCGGGTCAAGATCCGCGCCAACGGCGCAGAACGGACCGTCTCCGTGGTCAACGACATGAACGAGTCGGCCGTGGAGCGCTTCCTGGTTGCCTGAGAGCCGCAATTCCCTTGACACGGCTGTGACTCTTTTTCTATAGTCCGCCCATGCCCATGATCAGGATACCATCCGGCGCCACCATACTTCAGCCGCAGGCATTTACCCGCGATGTGATGATGAAGACCCTGAAGGACCTGTGCGCCCCCGAGCGGGACTTCACCGGCTTTATCTCCATCGGGTCGGCAGACACCCTCTCCCTGCTGTTTCTCTTCCAAAGCCGCCCCTACGCGGCCGGAAAAACCATCAACGACAAACCATCGCCCCTGGCCATCCGCGAATTCTTCCAAGGCTTGGATGAACAGGCTGGTACGGCGGCCACCATCTCCGCCCATGCCTGCGACCCGGTTCTGCTCAAGAGCCTCTTGATCTTCATGCAGGGTGACCCGACCGCCAAGGCCCCGGCCAATCTGATCTACCTGGAGGCGATCCTGGACCAGATCCGCCGGGATAAGGCCGATTGCCTGATCATCCTGGAGAAGCGGCAAATGCTCAACCTGTTCTATTTCAGGGAGGGCTGCCGGGGCATGTCCTACTTCTCCGACACCGAGTTCCATGGCGGCGCGGGACTGCCGTTCGATGAGCAAATGCTGGTGTATGCCTTCCAACCCGGGGAAGAGGTGCATGTCCTGATCTACCGTAACGTTGCCACCAGCGAGGCCGAGGACGCGCTGCTCGTCAGCGGGGAAGACATGCAGATACTCTCGGGCGGCAAAAGCGGAATGGGGCGGCAACCCAAGGAAGATATGCCTGGTGTGAAAACAGTGATCGAGGAAGGAAGCCTGGTTCTGGAGATATTGAACGGCCCAAACAAGGAAAAGAGAGTGCAGGGGCGGATACCCTGCGTGCTCAGCCAGGAAGAAGCCGACGTCATCGTAACCGACCCCATGGTTTCCAAGCATCACGCCGTCATCAAGGCAATCAACGGCATCCCCATGCTGGTGGATCTGAACAGTACCGCCGGCACCACACTCAACGGCACGCACGTCATGCAACACCCGCTTTCAGAGGGGGACATCATCGGTCTGGGCACCACGGCCCTCAAGGTGGTACGCCTTACCCTGTCCTGAGTCTCACCGCTCATCGTCCCTCGGCATCAGCCTCATCACACCCCTTTGCCCTCCGGGCAACGTGGGATATTTTGCCCTCCTACCCAAGCTTCAACTCGTCCAGCGACAACCGGTAGCCCGGCAGGAATTTTTCCAGGAAGTAGCGCACCTCGTCCAATCCGCTTGCCGAGAGGTGTTCCAGGTGTTCGGCCCCGGCCCTGCGGAACTCGTTGTTGCCTGACTTTTCCTCCTCGATGCACTTGACCAGGGCCGCGATCTTGTCGGCCGCCTTGACCAGCTTCACGTACTCCTCCTGGTCATCGAAGAAGAAGAGCGGTTCATACTCCTTGGACAACTCCGGCGGCAGCATGGCCAGCAGCTTGTGCCGCGCCCGGTCCTCCAATTGGTGGAAGGAGCGCTTGAAGTTGGGGTTGAAGTGTTTGACCGGTGTGGGCATGTCGCCGGTGAAGATCTCGCTGGCGTCGTGGAAGATGCCGTACAACGCGGCGCGGGAAGGGTCCAGGTCACCGCCATAATAGGCGTTACGGATCATGGCCAGCGCATGGGCGATCACCGCCACGTCCAAGGAGTGCTCCTGGATGTTCTCCGGCACGGTGTTGCGCATCAGCCCCCAGCGGCTGATGTAGCGCATGCGGGAAAGGAAGGCGAAAAAGTCGTATTGCTCGGGTTTGGCGGGTTTTTCTTTCATGGTTGCTTTCTCTCGTAAAACATGACGCCGACACGCCTGATGTGGTCGAGCAGCTCGTTGTTGTCGATCTGGCGCAGCAGGGAGAGGTCAATGGTATAGGGGAGCAGCAGGTCGTCCAACCGGTTCTCGATTCGCAGCAATTGGGAGTGGGTAACGCTGTCCCCCTTAATGGTGATGTCGATATCCGAGCCGTTGCGATATGTTCCCATGGTCCGCGAACCGCAAAGGATCACCTGTTCGATCTCCGGCACGTAGGAAAACACGCTGTTGATCTCCGCGATGGTGCTTTCCTTGAGGCCATATTTTGTATTGTCGCTACTGGTTGGCACCAAGCAACTCCAGACCTTTATTTTCAAATGCTTGAACAAGCGGATCATAACGTTTAACTATCTTTTCCGCTATCTCGTTGGCGGTGTCTTCGTTGTAGGCGTGCGACGTCATGTTTCTGTTCTTGAACATGTCCATCCACCCTTCGCCATCTTCTATCAGATTCGCCTTGAACGCCTCCCGGATGGCATCCCTGGAGCCGTAGATTTTCAACCTCGCTTCAGAGGGTCTGCGGCGACAA
>DAIERH010000359.1 GCA_027346925.1 Geobacter sp. | reverse complement strand
ATGTCGAACAGGTCGGTGCTGAGATGGGCTGATAATCAGAGGCGACTTTTTCGTTGTCGGATTTGTAGATGAAAAAGTTTTTTCCGCAAGCGGAACAATTGAAATCTGTCGTCTTGTCAGTGGACCTTAGTACGGTGTGTAACTCTTCTCTATGGCAATAAGCACATTTTGCATACTGTTTTGGGGCTTCAACAATGGATGTCGTGACACTTTTTTGTGGGGCTGGAGATAGAGTTCGCTTTTGCTCTGACATCTCAGGTGTTGACCAACTTTTGGCCAATTTGGTGATACCCCAGACAAACAAGGCGACGATGCCAACCGTAACAAACAAATACCAATACTTTGCAGCCATCACTATTACAATCAAGCCAATTAGTAACGTCCCACAACCAGATGAGTTCTTTTTGGCCATAACAATTGCCTCCAACCCCCAGCACCACAAACCAAACCAAGACGCCCAATCGGTGCGTCTCATTCATCCTGACCCAGTCAGTCTGCCATAGCAGATTTTGTCCACTTTAGCCATTATTTTAAATTTTCATTAAGGAAGTTTTGGCGATAAACGGTATGAGGGGAAGGGTACCACGAGAGCGTGACAGAATACGCCATGTTCTCTATCTCACGTTGCAAAGTCCGCTACGTGACAACGGTAAGAACGAAAAGACCCCCGAGGTTTCAAAAACTTCGAAGGTCTGGTAGAAAGAGTATCAGCCCGGCATGCAGGGGCTGTTTCTAAGACGCCGCCGGCGGCTCATCCAGCAGGATCACCCGGCTCAGGGCCTCGTCGATCTTGGCCGTGTCAACGGTGGTGTTGAAGCAGGGGCCGAAGGGGCGGTCGTTCAGGATGCCGATCACCGGCAGGGGGTAACAGTCCTTGATGCCGGAGGTCAGGTCGCGTTCGCAGGCAACGGCCAGGACCAGCTTGGGCCGTTTCTCCACGATCACCTTGCGGGCCAGGGTGCCGCCGGTGGCGACCGAGATGTCGATCTTGTACTTGCGGCCGATCTCCACCAATCCCTTGATGTCGCAGCGGCCGCACTGCACGCATTTGTGGATGTCGCCCGTGACCTTGATCTCGCAGTCGAAGAGCTGGATGCAGTGGGGAAGCAGTACCAGGAGGCGGTCTGGCCTGACCTTCTGGCGCTGGGAGATCACCAGGCTGTTGTTCATGGCTATGAATGATTG
>DAIERH010000358.1 GCA_027346925.1 Geobacter sp. | reverse complement strand
CACCCCCTCGATCTCGGCCAGGATCATGGCATTGGTGAAGTGGTTGGCCTTGATGGCGCCCAGCGGGCAGGCTGCGACGCAGGTGCCGCAACCGTGGCAGAGCACGGCGTTTACCACTGCCACGTTGTTCTTGCCGTCAAAGGAGATCGCGCCGTAGGGGCAGACCTTCAGACAGACCTTGCAGCCCGAGCAGTGTTCCGGGTAGACCGAGGCGAACAGCGGGTTCAGCTCGATCCTCCGCCCCTCCACCAGTTCGGACAGGATGTGGCCGGATGCGGCCATGCCCTGGTTGGTGGCCCGCTGGATGTCGGCCGGTGCCTGGCAGGCGCCGGCCAGGTAGATGCCACGCAGCTTGCTGCGGGCCGAATCCAGCCTGCCGTGCATCTCCTCGAAGAACCCGAAGCGGTCCAGGGGCACGTCCAAAAGCTCACTCAGGCGCTCCGCCTCAGGGGTGGGGATCACGGCCGGGCAGAGCACCACCAGATCGGCATCGACGGCCGTGCCGCCGGCGAGGCGCACCCGTTGGCGCCCTTCTTCACTGACCACCGTCATGTCGCTGATGGTAGTGTAGCGGGTGAAGCTTGCCCGGGGATTGTGGCGGGCGGCCCGATGGAGCGCGTACTCCTCCTTGCCGGGGGCAACGATCTCCCGGTACAGGTGATGGACCGTTGCATCCGGGAGCCTGGTCTCCAGCAGGTGGTTATACTTGAAGGCGTACTGGCAGCAAATGCCGGAACAGTAGGGCTGGTGCCCCTCATCCAGGGACCCCGCGCAGTGGATGAACACCACCGAACGGGGCGACTCGTTGTTGGCCGTCAGGACCTGGCCACCCGTGGGACCGTTGGAGGCCAGCAGACGCTCAAGTTCAAAGGCGGTCCGCACATCCGCCAGACGGCCATACCCCAGGTTGGGGAAACGGGAGCAGTCGTACAGCCCAGCGCCGGTGGCGATGACGATGGCCCCCACCCGGCGCTCCAGGAGTTGCTCCCGGTCGTCGTACAGCACCACCCCATCGCCCATGGGACAGGCAACCGCGCAGGCCGTGCAGTCAGTGCCCTGGGTGAAGCGGGTGCAGAGGGCCGGGTCGATGTAAGGCGCATTGGGGAGCGCCCCCATGACAGTGAAGGCGATGGCCTTTTTCTCCTCCATGCCGCAGTTGTGCGGATTGGGGCCGCTGACGGGACAGGGCTCGAAGCACTCCCCGCAGCCGATGCACTGGTGGCT
>DAIERH010000357.1 GCA_027346925.1 Geobacter sp. | reverse complement strand
TCCGCCGATGCGGCGTTTAGTGTGGGCGGGGAAAATGGGTGGCAGTTGAGTACCGATGGTATCGTGGATGTGTTCTCCACGTATAATTCGACCAGTCCGGCGCCCAATTCCGCAAATCATGGCCTGAATCTGCTCAGCGCCGGCACAACCACAACCGGTTATGATCAGCGCTTCGGCGTCGGTATCGGCCTGCTGCCGTCGGTAGTCGGGTTCACCGTCAAGGCGCCCACCACTAACGGCGTGGACTCGTCTGTTAGAATCGGCATTTACCCGGCTATCCAGAACACCACCGCCAATCGCTTTAATACCCAACCCAACATCGATTTCCGTGAATTATATTACACCGCCAAGGGGGCATACGGCGAACTGCTCGCCGGCCGCGCCCTCAACCTCTTCATGGGCAAAAACATCCTGACCGACATGACGCTCTTGTCATCGGGTGTTGTGCCTGGACCGGGGCTTCGCGGCAATACCACTCTCGGGCACATCGGCTACGGCTATCTTTATGCCAACTTCGGCCCGCAGATCCGCTACACCACGCCTGACTTCAACGGTGTCAAGGTTGCCGTCGAAGTCGGCGAACCCTACGATATTACTGCCGACACCGGCAAAACCAACTCACCGCGAGTCGAGACCGAGATATCGTACGCCAAGGTTCACGGAGACACCTCGGTGCAGGCATGGCTGTCGGGACTGTATCAGACGGCTCCCCGAACCGATGCTGCCGCAGCACGGCCCGGCAAGAACGACGAATCCATAGGCGGCGCCTACGGGGTCGGTGTGGATTTCAAAGGCGTCGGTCTCCTGTTTTCAGGTTACGGCGGCAAGGGGCTGGGCATGGTCAGCGCACAGGATGGCAATCTTTTTGGAACCGCGGAAGATCTTCAGGGCAAGGAGAGACTGTTTTGGGGTTTTCTTGCCCAGGCTACCTACAAGCTGACCTCGGATGTCAAGCTGGGTGTTAACTATGGACAAAGCAACATGGTGCAGACCGACTATGACGCAGCCAACGTCGGCACCCTGGCCCAGATCAAGAGGCAGGAGGCGGGGACTTTCAACATTACCTATAACTTCAACAAGTTCACCCAGTTTATCCTGGAGTACACCTACGCCCAGAATACCTGGTTCGACAGCGCCAAAGAGCATTCGAACCAGTTTGCCCTGGGTACCATGTTCTACTGGTAAGGTAAGCATCTAAACGACTTTAATGCAAAGGAGCATGCCATGCCAAAGTATATCATAGAACGCGAAATTCCCGGGGCCGGCAGGATCCCCCCCCAGGACCTCCAGGCCATATCCCGGAAGTCGTGCGGC
>DAIERH010000356.1 GCA_027346925.1 Geobacter sp. | reverse complement strand
GGCAACAGATAGGCTTCGCTGATGCGTTCCACACAAGCCGCAAGCTCCCACTGGGTGACGATATCCACCGCGTTGATATGGTAGACCCCCTTGAGGCCATCCTGGTCCCCCTGATGCACCGTATCGACCCGGATATAGCCAGGCAGCCCCTGCGGTGCAGGCGCCTTGCGAAGCGCGATCGCTATCGGGGACGGTCGGGTCTTGCGCCAGACCGTACGCCGTCTTTTGTAGGGCTCGCTGGCACGCAGGTTGTAGAGATGGGATACGGAGAGGGTAGCGAGTCTGGCATAGCGGGTATCGGCGAACTTCTCGAAGGCGCGTCGCGCCAGGGCCTGGGTGGCCGGCCCCGAGAGCGTGTCGTGCAGACTATCGAGTTCCGCCAGCAGGGCCACATCCGCGTCGCTGAACCTGCGCGTGAAACGGGTGCGGCTCGATCGAGGCCGGGGCTCAAGCGATTGGCCCTGCCGATGCCTGGCAATCAGGCGGTCAAGGTGTTGGCGAGAGTAGCCGCCAACACGCTGCAGGTAACGATATACGACCCCGCGCTGCTTCCGGGGAAGGCAGGGGTAACGGAAACTTCGCAACACCTCTTCAACGAATGTGCGTCTGGCCAGTTCCTCAGCGGGAAGCGCATAGTGCACATCGGATGTGCCGGCCAGGAATACCTGGATTTGCTCGATTGTCCTGAGCGAGGATAGATTCATGTCGATCACCATTTTCCTATGATCGACCCAAAACCCCCGTTTCACCCTCCTATGCCGTTGGAAACACGGAATCCATTTCACCCTCCTATGCCGTTGGAAGAGGCTCCCCTTCTATTTTCAGCGGAAATTATGCTACTTTAGCGCAGTTTTTGTTAACCACACCATTGGGAGCAACTCATGGCAACAAAAGGCAAGGCGACGAAGAAACCCACCACCAAGTCCGAAATTCTGACCTACATCTCAGACAAAACCGATCTGAAGCGCAAAGATGTCAATGCGGTGTTCGAGCACCTCTCCAACCTGATCCGCCGCGATCTCAAAAGCGGCCCCGGCGTCATCAACATGTTCGGGTTGATGAAATTGAAGGTCGTACGTAAACCGGCCGTACCGGCCCGTAAGGGAATCAACCCCTTTACTAAGGAAGAAGTCACGTTCAAGGCCAAGCCGGCCCGTAACGTGGTCAAGGTCCAGCCGCTGAAATCGCTCAAGGAAATGGTCTGAATTAAAGATTCATCGGCGGCGATGCGCCATCCGGCAGGGCGGCGCGTTGCCGCCCTTTCGCCGCCGGGCATGCGGCAGTATGCTGTCCGGTTCGCGATTTCTCCACCAGCACACCGTCCGCGCGCGCCTG
>DAIERH010000355.1 GCA_027346925.1 Geobacter sp. | reverse complement strand
GTCGCGGTGATCGTGATCGTCAAGCATCACGAGAACATCAAACGCCTGGTGGGGGGGACGGAGAACAAGTTCAGGGCGTAGGAGTTATTCCTTGTCGCCGGCGTAGATGCTGGCGATACCGAAGGTCAATTCCTTGATGTGGATGCTTTTAAAGCCCGCCTCGGCAATCATGCGGGAGAATTCCTCGTGGCTGGGGAACTCCAGCACCGAGTCGGGCAGGTATTTATAGGCGTTGTAGCGCGAGAACAGCCCGCCGATGACCGGCAAAAGCCGGCGGAAGTAGAAGTAATAGAGCTGTCTGAACAGGCGCGAACGCGGCGTGGAAAACTCCAGGATGATCAAGCGCCCACCGGGCCGCAGTACCCGCCACATCTCCGCCAGTCCCAGCTTTCTGTCCACCACGTTCCTGATCCCGAAGGCGATGGTAATCGAGTCGAAGGTGTTGTCCGGAAAGGGGAGGTCCTCACAGGGGGCTACCCGGAAGTCGATCCGTGACCCGTAGGGCGATGCCGCCACCTTGACTTCGCCCAGTTCCACCATTTCCCGGCAGAAGTCGGCCCCGGTGATCCGGACCGAAACGGGGGTGGAGCGGGCGATCTCCAGCGCCACGTCGCCGGTTCCGGTGGCAACATCCAGTATGCGCGCCCCCTCTCCGTATTTGAGCAGTCGTACCGCCTTGGTACGCCAGCGCCGGTCGATGCCGAAACTGAGCAACCGGTTGAGAAAATCGTACCGCGGGGCGATGGTGCCGAACATTTGCTGGATCTTTTCGCCTTTTTCTGAAAGTCTGAACATGGTTTTATGCTACCCTTTGCACGGATTTGATGCTATATAATCATACTTTTGCCTTGTAGCATACTTCTTGGGCATAAGACCAGTAATAATTAAAATGGAGAATCCATACGTGAAGAAGGTTGTCATCTGGCTGCTTGCGGTCGCAGGTCTGGCTGGAGCCGGATATTTCGTGGTTTCGAACATGGTTCCACAGCAGCACGCAACCCCGCGAGCCGGTACCGCACCCCTGCCGCCGACGGTATCCAAGCGCCAGCAACTCCTCACTACCGACTTCCGGGCGCTGTACATTACCTCCTGGACGGCAGGTATCAGCCGTTTTCAAACCCTGGTCGATATGGCGGCCCGTTCCTATCTGAATGCGGTGGTAATCGACATAAAGGACAGCACCGGCAGGGTCGGCTATGACTCCAAGGTGCCCCTGGTGGCCCAGACCGGCGCCCATGAAAAGCGGATCAGGGATATGGACGCCATTCTGAAATACTGTCGCGACAGGAAAATCCATACCATTGCACGTATCGCCGTGTTCCAGGACCCCAACCTGGCCAAGGCCCGCCCTGACCTGGCCGTGGGAAACAAGGGTGGCGGCGCCTGGAAGGACCGCAAGGGGCTTGCCTGGGTCGATCCTGCCTCCAGAGAGGTCTGGGAGTACAACA
>DAIERH010000354.1 GCA_027346925.1 Geobacter sp. | reverse complement strand
TGTTTACGGTCAGAAGGACCCCTGCCTCCTTTGCCCGCCGTTCCCAGAAATCGTTGAGATCAAGACGCAGCGGATAGGCACTGATCTCAAGGGCCGTGCCGGTCTCCCGCGCCACCTGCACGACCTCATCCAGGTCAACCTCGTATGGATCCCGCTCGCCGAGCAGCCTGCCGGTGGGATGGGCTATGATGTGGACATGGGGGTTACGCATGGCTGCGCAGATCCGGGCGGTGATCTGCTCTCGCGTCTGCTTGAAGCCAGAGTGGATGGAGGCAACGACGATGTCGAGTTCTGCCAGGACCTCGTCCGGAAAGTCGAGGGTCCCGTCCCCCCGGATATCCATCTCGGTGCCATGAAGGATGGTGAACCCGGAAAGCTTCCGGTTCAGGCTGTCCACTTCTCGCCGCTGCTCCCGGAGCCGCTCCGGGGTGAGGCCGTGGGCTACCCCGAGCCCATGGGAGTGGTCGGTGAGGGCCATGTAGGTGAAGCCCCGCGCCTGTGCCGCGGCAGCCAGTTCCCCAATGGTATGGGCGCCATCGCTCCACGTGGAATGGACGTGGAGGTCGCCCCGGATCACGCCTATGGTAACAAGCTCCGGGAGTTTCCCCGCCAGGGCCGCCTCCACCTCTCCCAGGTCCTCCCGCAACTCTGGCGGGATAAAGGGGAGACCGAGGAGGCGGTAGATGTCCTCCTCATCCTCGCCGCCGAGGCGCTCGTCGTCCACCTCCCGGAATATCCCGTACTCGTTAACCTTGAACCCCTTACGCACCGCCATGTCCCGGATGCGGATATTGTGCCCCTTGCTACCGGTGAGGTATGCCAGGGCCGCACCGTACGAATCCCGCGGGACCACCCGGATATCCACGTTGATGCCGTCGCGGATGGTGACACTGGAGCGGGTGGGGCCGTGCATCACCACGTCGGTCACGGCGGGGAGGCGGATGAAGGCATCCATCACATGCTCCGGCTCTTGCGCCGTGGCGACGATGTCGATGTCCTTCACGGTCTCCCGCCGCCTGCGGATGCTGCCGGCCAGTTCGATCCGCTCGACCCTTGTCCGCTTCTTCAGCTCATCCACAATCTCCAGGGCCATGGGCAGAACCAGCCCCAGGGGACGCCGATCCCGGCCCCGCCGGACCGTGGCGATACCCTTGAGGATGTTCTCCACCGTCTTCTCCCCCACCCCCGGCAGCCCGGCAAGTCTTCCCGCTCCAGCAGCCAGTTCCAGCCCGCCGAGGTCGCTCACCCCCGCCTTTTCAAAGAGCAACTTTGCCGTCTTGGGTCCGAGACCGGGAATTGCGAGGAGTTCCAGGAGCCCCGAAGGTATCTCGGACTTCAGCTTTTCGTGGGCATGGACGATACCGGTGGCGCAGTACTCCTCGATCTTGGTGGCCAGTTCCCCGCCGATCCCGGGAATCTCCCGCAGTTCCTCCCGCGAAAGGGTCTCCACCCCCTTCGACTCTCCTTCCAGGTTCAGGGCAGCCCGGCGATAGGCCCTGATCTTGAAGGGGTTGTCCCCCTTGATCTCCAGGATGTCGGCCATCTCGGAGAATATGCGGGCGAGTTCAAGGTTTTTCATGGAACCGAGTCTCTCCAAAGTAGTTTTTC
>DAIERH010000353.1 GCA_027346925.1 Geobacter sp. | reverse complement strand
AATGTTCTGGTTCTGGGCCGCCAGGGCACCCATCACATCTCCCATGCTTACGCCGAATCGGCTCAGCCGGTCCTGGTCGATGGAGACCCCCACCTCCGGCTGGTTGGCGCCGAAGACCTCCACGTTGGCCACATTGGGGAGCCGCAGCAGTTCCTCTTTGATCTGGTTGTCGGCCAGTTCACGGATCTTACGGAGATCGACAGGGTAGCCCGCCCTGGGCGAGAGGGCAAGCGTCATGGTCGGCTGGGTGGCCTGGCTGATCTTGAATATCTGTGGCGGCCGTATTCCCTGGGGGAGCCTCGCAATCACTTTGCTAAGGGCGTTGGCAACATCGGTGGCCGCAGCATCCAGCCCTTTCGCATACTCGAACTCGGCAGTGACGACCGAGACCTCGTCCTTGGAAGTGGAAGTGACCCGCCGCACCATGTCAAGAGTGGAAAGCTCTTTTTCGACCGGCCGGGTGATGTCCGACTCCACGTCGTTGGCCGCGGCCCCCGGCATGACCGTAATCACGCTGATCTGGGGGCGGTCGGTGTCCGGGAACAGGTTGAAGGGCATCCTATGGTATCCGATGATGCCCACAACCGAGAAAAGCAGCACCACGGAGAGCACAAGATAAGGTTTGCGGATGTACCCCTCGACGAATCTCATTGCTTGCCTCCCGCGGAGCCCGACTTTCTCTCCCCGGATTTTCCCTGTTCCGACGGGATGACTCCGCCGCCTTCCGTCAGAGTAAGGAGCTTGTTTTCCTGGGCCACCGCTACCTGAGCGGTGGGCGGCACGCCGCCGCTGATCGCCGCCTTGCCGTTCCCCATCCCGAGCAGCGTGACCGGCACGATATGGACCAGACCGTCTTTCACCTGATACACGGAGGCCCCCTTATCGGTCTTCACCACCGCCTGGTCAGGGACGATTAGCCCCTCGATCTGTTTTGTGACCAGGTCAAATCCTACAGTGGAGGCCGACGGAAGGCCAAAGGGCGCTGTTTTGGTCAGCACTTCAACGGTCGCCAGCATGCTCTTGCCCAGAGCAGGATAGACCCGGTTGACCTTCGCCGACACTTCCTGGTCTCCATTGGTGAGCTTTACTGGCGTTCCGGGACGAATGCCGGTCAGTTCCTCCTGGGGGACCTGGGCCAGGACCTTATAAGGTGAGGTCTTCTCGATCGTCAGAATCGGCTTGCCAGGAACTGCCAGGTCGCCGGGGTCGGCCCACCGTTTGGAGACCACGCCGCTGAAGGGGGCGGTGATGCGGGCATAACCGGCCTGTGTCCTGGCAACAGAGGTGTTCATGGCAAACCCTTTCATGCTCTCCTCATAGGCGTCGACCGTGGCTTTTGCCCCATCCAAAGCAGCCCGGGAGCGCTCCAGCGCCTCCTGTGAAATAGCCCCGGCCTTATAGAGGATTACGTCTCTTTCGTATACTGACTTTTGCGTTTCATAGGCGCTTTTTGCTCCGGCAAGCCTTTGCTTAGTTGCCAGTACCTCCGCATTTACCGCTATGGAGCGATCCAGAAGTTCACGGTCATCAATAGTAATGATAACCTCACCCTGCCTGACACTGTCCCCCTCCCGTTTCGTTATGGCCAGAATGTTCCCCGATATGCGGGCCGAC
>DAIERH010000352.1 GCA_027346925.1 Geobacter sp. | reverse complement strand
GCTGGCGCGGCGCATCGACCCTCTCGGTGCATCAGGCTATTTGCGAGACGCTGCACTAGGTCAGGCGATGCCGAGGCGTTTCATCTTCCGCCAGAGGGTGGAGCGGTCGATCCCCAGCGATCCGGCGGCGGCACCCTTGTTCCACCGGTGCTCCTCGAGAATCCGCAGCAGCAACTCCCTTTCTCCCGGAGAATCCTCCCCGGCCGGGGCGTGCGGCGCGTCTTTCCGGACACCCGAAGTTTCCCTTCCCGCCGGCGACGCTTCCTCCGCCGGGCGGATGCGGCACGGTTCCCGCACCTCGTCCGGGAGATCGGCCGCGGAGAGCAGCGGCCCCCGCGCGCACACCGCCCCGCGTTCCAGGACGTTTTCCAGCTCCCGGATATTGCCCGGCCAGGGGTACTCCATCAGGCACCGCATCGCCTCGGGGGAGACGGAGCGGACCCGGTCCAACCCCCTTCGGCGCAACCTTTTCAGGATATTCTCCACCAGAAGGGGGATGTCTTCCCGGCGTTCGCGCAACGGAGGAACGAGAACCGGGATGACGTTGAGCCGGTAGTACAGGTCCTCCCGGAAACGTCCGGCCCGGACCTCGGCCATCAGGTCCTTGTTGGTGGCGGCCACGAACCTGACATCCACTTTGCGGGGGCGGGTGGAGCCCAGCACGATGAAGTCCTTTTCCTGGGTGACCCGCAACAGCTTGGCCTGCACCGCCGGGCTGACGTCGCCGATCTCGTCCAGGAAGAGCGTGCCGCCGTCCGCCTCCTCCAGGAGCCCCTTCTGGTTGATGACCGCTCCGGTGAAGGCGCCCCGCACGTGGCCGAACAGCTGGCTCTCCAGCAGGGTGTCGGACAGGGCCGCACAGTTGAGCGACACGAACGGCTTGCCCCGGCGGGGGCTGTTGCGGTGCAGGGCGCTGGCGATCAACTCCTTGCCGGTGCCCGACTCCCCCATGATCAGGATGTTGGCCTCGCTCTCCGCCACCTGGAGGGTCAGGTCGTAGACCTCGCGGAAGGCCGCGCTGCGGAAGACGATGGCATCGCCCCCCCCGGCGACTCCGCGCTGCAGCTCCTCCCGCAACTGGCGGTTTTCCTCCGCCAGCCTGCGGTGGTCCAGCAGCCGTTCCAGCACCCCCAGGAGCTTTTCCCGGGGAAAGGGCTTCATGATGTAGTCGTAGGCCCCCTGCTTGATGGCGCTCACCGCGTCGTCAACGGTACCGTGGGCGGTCATGATCACCACCGCCAGGCCGGGGCACTGTCCGCGCACCTGCTTGAGCACCTCCAGACCGTCCATGTCGGGCATGCGCACATCCTGCAGGATCACGTCGCACCCCGCGCCCCCCACCACGGCAAGCCGCGCCAGCAGCTCGCTCCCGCGCTGAAAGGTCTCCACCCGGTAGCCGCCGGCCCTGAGCAGCTTGTCCAGGTAGCGCAGCATATCGGCCTCGTCGTCGCAGATGAATATGGTCGCCATTGGAATTACCCCTTTGCACTACCTCCCGCCCCTCCTGAATCAGGGGGGTGCCCGTCAGGGCGGGGGTGGATTATGGACAAAAAGATACATTTTTGGACAAAAAGACGCAATAACTGTTTCTTTTTTTCCGCAGCCGCCAGCCGCTTCC
>DAIERH010000351.1 GCA_027346925.1 Geobacter sp. | reverse complement strand
TCGCCCGAGGTGGCGCAGAGGATGGTCTGGTGGCGGCCCTGCTGGCCCAGGATGTGATCGAAGGCTTCCAGGGAGGGGAATACGACCAGGTGGTGTTGTTGTTCAACGCCTTCCGCACGGTCATGTCCCAGGACATCACCTTCCAGCAGTTGCTGCCGGTGGTGCCGGAAGAGAATGCCGTGGCTGATGAAAACCCGGTCGAGTACATCTATGAGCCGTCGCTGGGAGAGCTCCTGGCCGAGATCCTGCCCAAGAACATCGAGGTGCAGATCTTCAAGGCCATGCTGGAGTCGGTGGCCGCCGAGCATGGCGCCCGCATGACCGCCATGGACAGCGCATCCAAAAACGCAAACGAGATGATCGGCAAGCTGACCCTGCAGTACAACCGGGCGCGTCAGGCCGCCATCACCACGGAGTTGATGGAGATCATCTCCGGCGCCGAATCGATCAAGGGATAACTGAGAAACGAATAACCATATAGAGGCCGCAGGGCCGCGGGAGGACAAGGTTCCATGAGTCAGAACATCGGTAAAATTTCGCAGGTTATCGGCGCCGTCATCGACGTCGAGTTCGAGCCCGGCAAGCTGCCGGAGATCTATCACGCCCTCCGGGTGACCAATCCGGCCATCGACGACCGTGAGAACAACCTGGTACTCGAGGTTGCCCAGCACCTGGGCGAGAACTCGGTCCGCACCATCGCCATGGACTCCACCGACGGCCTCAAGCGCGGCCAGGCGGTCATCGACACCGGCAAGCAGATCAGCGCCCCGGTCGGCCGCAAGACCCTGGGCCGCATCATGAACGTCATCGGCGAGCCGGTTGACGAAATGGGACCCATCGGCAACGAGAAGGAATACGGTATCCACCGCGAAGCCCCTTCCTTCGAAAACCAGTCCACCAAGGTCGAGGCCTTCACCACCGGCATCAAGGTCGTGGACCTGCTCGCCCCCTATGCCCGCGGCGGCAAGATCGGCCTGTTTGGCGGCGCCGGCGTCGGCAAGACCGTTCTGATCATGGAACTGATCAACAACATCGCCAAACAGCACGGCGGTTTCTCCGTTTTCGCCGGTGTCGGCGAGCGTACCCGCGAGGGGAACGACCTCTGGATGGAGATGAAGGAGTCCGGCGTTCTCGACAAGGCGGCCCTGGTGTACGGCCAGATGAACGAGCCTCCCGGCGCCCGCGCCCGCGTCGCCCTGACCGCCCTTTCCGTTGCCGAGTACTTCCGCGACGAGGAAGGACAGGACGTTTTGCTCTTCATCGACAACATCTTCCGTTTCACCCAGGCAGGTTCCGAGGTCTCGGCGCTTCTGGGCCGCATCCCTTCCGCCGTCGGTTACCAGCCTACCCTGGCCACCGAGATGGGTGAGTTGCAGGAGCGCATCACCTCCACCAAGAAGGGTTCCATCACCTCGGTGCAGGCCATCTACGTTCCGGCCGACGACTTGACCGACCCGGCCCCGGCCACCGCCTTCGCCCACCTGGACGCCACCACGGTTCTCTCCCGCCAGATCGCCGAGCTCGGCATCTACCCGGCCGTTGACCCGCTGGACTCCACCTCCCGCATCCTCGATCCCCAGGTCATCGGCGAGGAGCACTACGCCGTGGCCCGCTCCGTGCAGTACGTGCT
>DAIERH010000350.1 GCA_027346925.1 Geobacter sp. | reverse complement strand
TTCCAATTCGGTAAAATTGTGCACCAGTTCCACCAGGCCGCGCCTGAACGACTCGGGCTGCCCGCGCAGAGCGCTCCGCATGTAGGTGCCCAGGCGCTCGTACCCGAACTCATCGCCGCTGGCCGCGCGCGCCTCGATGATGCCGTCGGTGTAGAGCAGGAGGCGGTCACCGGGACGAAAATCCATGGCAGACTCGGCATAGGTGCTTTCCGCGTCGAACCCGAGGGGAAAGCCGCCGGTTTCGTCCAGCATGGCGACCTGGTCCGAGGCGGCCTGGTAGAGAAAGGGATAATTGTGCCCGGCATTGGCCAGGGACAGGGTGTGAGCCGACAGGTCCACGACCGCGACAACCGCGGTCATCATGAGGGCGTTGGATGCGGTTGCCAGCACGGCCTTGTTCATGCCGGACAACAGCGCCCCGGGGGTCTTGACCCCCATTTCGAGCAGCAGGTGGAGTCCGGCCTTGGCCGCGGTCGCCACCATGCCCGATTGCACGCCGTGTCCGCTCACGTCCCCCACCGTCACGCCGAGGCGATGCTCGTCGATGACGAAATAATCGTAAAAATCGCCGCTGATCTCGGTGGAATTGATCAACACCGCATCCAGGACCAGCCCGCTATGGGTGAACGACGAAGGCGGCAGCAGTTCCCGTTGGATCCGGCGGGCCTTGTCCACCTCCTCCCGGATGCGGGCGCCCAGCGTTTCCAGCGTTTCGAGCAGCCCTGCCTGGGCCTTGGAGATGGCCATCATCAGTTCGGCCACGTGCACGATCCCCACACAGCAGTCATCGACCAGGACGGGAAAGGAGTCGGTGTCCAGATCGGGATCATGGCCGAGGAGTTGCGCCAGGGCGGAAGTCACATCGGTCTCCGGAGTCATGGTGACGGTCTGCGTGTTCATCAGCAGGCTGATCGCCTTTTTGCCGTACAGTTCCATGGCATACTGGCGGGCAAGGTGCTGGGAGAACAGTTCGCGCCGGCTGATCACCCCTTCGAAACCCGAGGCGCCGTTCACCGGGATCATCAACAGTGAAGGGTCGCCTTGGAAAATGGCGGCCACCTCCTTGACCGGCGTGTGGACGGGGATCGGCGCCACGTGCTTCATCACCTCGGAGAGTCGGGGGATGGTATGTGTCGCGGGAGAGTTCATGACGTCATGAAACTATCAGGTGAGTGTTACAGGGGTGTTAACGGCGGGTTATAATCCTGTGAACGCTTGCCGCGTGGCTCGGCCGGGACGATCGTGATGTGGCCGGGCCGGCAAGGGGTGTGTTGTTGCGATGATGTAACGGCAGTGACGCGGCAATGCAACATGGGGGGGCTATGATACGTCAATTTATCAATCCCGTGTGAGTTGGCCGGGGGTTGCGCGGATCATGGTTCAGCCCCAAAACGGAATTTTTTTAACGCAAGGACGCCAAGGCGCGAAGAGAATCAAAACCCCATGGAAAACAGAGGTTCATTCAAAAAGTAACCTGATTAGCTCGAATCACCATAAACGACTTATTGTGTCGCTATTCTGTGATAGCATCGCCATAACAAGATCAAGAAAGGGGATTGTCATGGCGATGAACCGCATCCAGTTTCAGCCGGGGTTAAGCATGCTTGAATTCAACAAACTGTACGGCACCGAAGCCTTATGCGAGGCGGCCCTGGAAAAAGCCCGCTGGCCGGACGGCTTCCGCTGCCCCCGTT
>DAIERH010000034.1 GCA_027346925.1 Geobacter sp. | reverse complement strand
TCCAGTCCTTGGCGCTCCGCTGGGCGATCTCGCCCGGGGTGTCGTGCAAAAGGGGCGCAACGATCACGTCCTTGAAGGGGGTGGGGAAGTGGGTTTCCGCCAGTTCGCTGACCTTCTTCGCGATCGCCCCAAAGGTCTGCCAGTCCGGCTTCGACTCCCAGGCGGGGGGAACGGCCGCATCCATGCAGTTGATGAAGGAGTGCATATCCGTGGTGTTCAGGTCCTGTTTCTCGTACCAGGTGGCGGCAGGCAGGACGATGTCCGAGTACAGGGTGGAGGTGTCCATGCGGAAGTTCAGGTCAACGATCAGGTCCATCTTCCCTTCCGGCGCCTTGTCGTGCCAGACGATGTCGTGGACCTGCCCCTTGGCGCACTCGGTGGCGGCAACACTGCTGTTGGTGGCGCCCACCACGTGTTTGAGGAAGTATTCATGCCCCTTGGCGCTGGAGGAGATGGCGTTGGCGCGCCAGATGAACCAGACCTTGGGAGAGTTTTCCTTGGCGTCGATATCCTCGATGGCAAACCGCAGCGTGCCGCTCTTCAGGCGCTCGACGATATTCCCGCGCACCCCGTCGTCGTCCCGGGCCCCGGCCTTGACCGCCTCGGCAACGATCCGTGCCGGGCTGTCGTTGAAGTGGGGGGCAAAGGGGAGCCATCCAAGGCGGACCGCCTTGGCGTTGAAGTCTGCCGCGTGCAGCGGCATCGGCTCGCCGGTCTCGGGCTTGAAATAGTCCACGAAGCTGCGGTCGTAGCGCCATTGATCGGAGTGCATGTACCAGAAGCTGGGGGTGTTCTGCAGGCGCGACGGCTTGACCCAGTCCTGGGCCATGGCAATGGAGGTCCAGGGGGCCAGGGGCACCACCTTCTCCTGCCCAACGTAATGGCCGAGCCCCCCCCCCTGTTTCCCTACGCTGCCGGTCAGGATCAGGGCCGTGATGGCGGCCCGGTAGATCAGGTCGTTGTGGTACCAGTGGTTGATCCCGGCACCCACGATGACCATGCACTTGCCGTTGGTCTTCTCGGCGGTGCGGCCCCACTCGCGGGCGAACTGCAGCACGGTGTCGGCGCCGATGCCGGTGAACACCTCCTGCCAGGCCGGGGTGAACGGCTTGTCGTCGTCGTAATCACGGGGGTAGTCCCCCCCCAGGCCACGGGAAATCCCCAGCTGGGCCGCCAGCAGGTCGAAGACCGTTACCACCGTTTCCTCGTTGCCGCCGGCGGTGCGGATGCGCCGGATCGGCACCTCGCGGACGGATTGGCCGTACCCGTCGTAGGAGAAGCGCACCGGCGCGGTTTCGTCACCCATCAGGGTCAGGCAGCTCTCGATGGGCTCACCGTCCACCAGGTCGGTCATGTCCAGGTTCCAGTTTCCCTCGCCCTTGCTCCAGCGGGTCCCCATGCTCCCCTTGGGGATGCGCACCAGGCCGGATTCGTCCATCACGCACAGGGTCCATTCCGGCAACTCCACGTCCCTGCCAGCCTCGATATCGCCGGCACGCAGGAAGTCGCCGGGCAGCCAGGCATCGCCCGCCTGTTTCAGTTTCACGAGGAACGGCATGTCGGTGTATTTGCGGACATACTCCAGGAAATAGGGGGTCGGCCGGTCGAGATAGAACTCCTTCATCAGGATGTGGTTGACCGCCATCCAGAAGGCGCCGTCATGCCCCTGCTCCACGGGGAGCCAGGTGTCGGCGAACTTGGTCGCCATGTTGTAGTCCGGGGACATGACCACCACCTTGGCCCCGCGGTAGCGGGCCTCGGTGAGAAAGTGGGCGTCCGGGGTGCGGGTCATGGGTACATTGGAACCGCACAGCACGAAATAGCTGCAATTGTACCAGTCGGCCGATTCGCACACATCGGTCTGCTCGCCCCACACCTGGGGGGAGGCGGGAGGCAGGTCGCAGTACCAGTCGTAGAAGCTCATGGCCACGCCCCCCAGGAGTTGCAGGAAGCGGGTGCCGGCGGCATAGCTGATCATGGACATAGCGGGGATCGGGCTGAAGCCGATGATCCGGTCCGGACCGTACTTCTTGGCTGTGTAGATGTT
Source organism: Geobacter sp. (assembly GCA_027346925.1). GTDB lineage: Bacteria > Desulfobacterota > Desulfuromonadia > Geobacterales > Pseudopelobacteraceae > JACPFJ01. The sequence goes on along the minus strand of DAIERH010000034.1, from coordinate 12,831 downwards.
CGATGCCGCGATGATCTCCACCGCCTCGTCCCAGGTGCCGCGCCGGAAGCCCCCCATGCCGCGCCTGCTCGTGTAGGCGCGGCGCGACTCCTCGTTCTCCACGATGCTGGCCCAGGCCTCCACCGGGTCGCTGTGGCGGGCCTTCGCCTCCTGCCACAGGTCGAGCAGTACGCCGCGCAGGTAGGGGTACTTGACCCTGAGCGGGCTGTAGAGATACCAGGAGTAACTGATGCCGCGGGGACAGCCGCGCGGCTCATGGTTGGGGATATGGGCGTTGAACTGGGGGTAGTCGTTGGCCTGGAGTTCCCAGCCGACGATGCCGTCCTTGACGTGCACCATCCAGCTGCAGCCGCCGGTGCAGTTGACGCCATGGGTACTGCGCACCACCTTGTCGTACTGCCAGCGGTTGCGGTAAAACTGTTCCCATTCCCGGTCAGCAGGAGCATGCTCGTCCCTGATGCGATCGCTCGACATTATCCGATCCTCCTCTTGTAGAGAGTAAGTCCAATGATGATGCAGACAAACGTCAGCGCCCCGGCAGTTCCGGTGCCGACGCCGGATGCGCTCGGCTGCCTGGCCGCGCCATCCTTGGCAAAGGCGATCAGGGCCTTCACCTCGTCGTCGGTCAGCGGCTTGTCGCTATAGGCCTTTTTCATGATCGGAAACGAGAGCGCCTTGAGCACCCCTTGCATCCCCTGCTCCCCCATCCCGTCGTACAGGTGCGTCAAATCCACGGCCAGGTTGCCGCCGCGTATCCCGGAAACGTTGAAGGCATGGCAGGCGGCACAGGGCGCGCCCCCCTTGCTGAAGCCCGCGCTCCCCTCGAAGAGCGCCTTGCCCCTGGCAACCAGCTCCGGCGTGGCAACCACCTCCTCCTTTGGGGGGGCGGCTGGCTGGGTGCCGGCATCGGCGGCCGTGGCGGCCGGTGCGGCATCCCCGCCAAGGTAGGCGATGATCTGGCGGGCGTCGTCCCGGCTTATCCCCAGGTTGGGCATCTCGAAACCGTACTTCTTCACCAGTTCTACCTGGGCGGGGTCTTTCTCGGCGGTCAGCCGGTCCGGCTCGGAGATGACCCGTTCGAGCCAGGCGGCCGGTTGCCTTGTCGTAACCCCCTTGAGGTCCGGCCCCCCTGAATCGCCGTTGCCGATGGTATGGCAACTGGCGCAGTGTTTCGCGAACAGTTCCTTGCCCTGGCCGGCCCAGGCGGGGTAACTGACTGCCATGATGAACAGCAGTGGTGTGTAACGGCACACGAGCCTGAACGTAGTAGTCATGCGTCTTGACCTCCCGCGATGTGCGAAATGGCGCCGGTCTGTCCGGCCCGCTCTTCTGTATACAATAGCAGGGAGTGTGCCAGACAGGATCACTAATTATAACACATTAAAATTATTGGTTTATGCTTTACGGGTGGGTAATTGATGCCAAGGGGTGGGCAGCCCTTGTGTTACCATTCGGTAACACAAGGGTAACGAGTGTTACCTGTTTTCCATCTGTTTCAGGCGTTGCCAGAGGGTCTTGCGGGAGATGTTGAGCAGGCGTGCCGCCTCCCCCTTGTTCCCCCCTGTCCTGGCCAGGGCATCCAGGATCACCTGGCGCTTGTAGTCCCCCACGGTACGCGAAAGGGACCCGAGGGGCACGGTGGAATCCCCTTCATGGCCGAAGGTCGGGGGCTCCTCGCCGGGGGAGGCGAGGAAACAGGGGGGAAGGTCCCGGGGCGCGAGACACTCCCCGCTGCACAAGGCCACGCCGCGCTCGATGGCATGTTGCAGTTCGCGCACGTTGCCGGGATAGTCGTAGTTGAGCAGGACATGGACGGCGGCCTCGCACAGCCCGTGGATGGTGCGCCCCATCTTCTCGGCAAAGCGGTTGATGAAGTGCTCGGCCAGGAGAAGGATGTCCTCGCGCCGCTCCCTGAGCGGCGGCACGTGGATGGTGATCACGTTGAGGCGATAGTACAGGTCCTCACGGAAGCGATCCGCGACGACCAGGGCCTTCAGGTCCTTGTTGGTTGCGGCGATAATGCGCGCGTCCACGCCGATCTCCCGTTCCCCCCCCAGCCGGACCACGGTCTTCTCCTGGAGCACGCGCAGCAGCTTGGCCTGGGCGCTGGGGGGGAGGTCCCCCACCTCGTCCAGGAAGATGGTGCCGCCATGGGCCTGCTCGAATTTGCCCCGATGGCCGGAAACCGCGCCCGTGAACGCCCCCCGCTCGTGGCCGAACAGCTCCGACTCCACCAGGTGCTCCGGAAGGGCGGCGCAGTTGACCCTGACCATCGGCTTGTTGCGGCGCTTGCTGTGCTGCTGGATGGCCGTTGCCACCAGTTCCTTGCCGGTGCCGCTCTCGCCGGTGATCAGGATGGTGGAGTCGAGGCCGGCTATGGCGGAGATGGTGCGGAAGACCTGCAGGATGACCTGGCTGGTCCCCACGAACCCCTCGAAGGCGCTCCCCAGGCTCATCTGTTCGCGCAGGAGCTGGTTTTCCTCCTTCAGGCGCTGCTTCTCGGTGATGTCGCGGCTCACCAGCAACGCGCCCAGATACATGCCGTCGGTCCGGCGGATGGGGTAGTAGCTGTTCTCGAAATACTTCCCCTTGACCTCGATGATCCTTCGCGACTGCTGGATGGAGCCGTCCCGAAAGCCGGCCAGCAGCTTGCCGATCCGCTCGGTTGTGCGGGGGGAGTGGATGGAGAGGATGCTGCGGCCGATGAAGTTCACCGCCTTGATGCCCCGGATCTCCTCCGCGGTGTGATTGATGAAGGTCAGGCGATCCTCGGCATCGATGAAGATGATCCCCTCACCCATGCTCTCCAGGATTGCCTGATAGATCGTCGGGGTATCGCTGCCGATTACCATGGTCTCCCCCTGCTCCCATATTAGATGTTACCAAAAGGTAACACAACTGCTGTCGGGGGTCAAACCAGATTTCCAACACCCGGTTCTCCCGCCGTGCCGGTGCCGTCTCGTGCCCTGGCACCACGCCGCGGTTTTCTATTGACCTGCCTCCTGGCCGTGTCTATACAGGTACATTGGCCCATGGCCAATACGATCTACTGTTCGAAAGGGGGATTTACCATGTCACTGGAAGGTGCCAAGGCGCCGCGTTTCTCACTGGAGGGGAGCGACGGGAAGCGCCATTCCCTGGATGAGTACCGTGGCAAGACCGTGGTGATCTATTTCTATCCCAAGGACAATACGCCGGGATGCACCAAGGAGGCGTGCGGCTTTCGGGACAGCTACCGGCGGTTGCTGGACCGGGGCATCGTCCTGTTGGGGGTCAGCAAGGACAGCATCCCCTCCCACGCCAGGTTTATCGGCGGCCATGGCCTGCCGTTCGTGCTGCTGTCCGATCCGGACGCCGCGATGATGCAGGCGTATGAGGCATATGGAGAAAAGGTCATGTACGGCAAGAAGACCGTCGGCACCATCCGCTCCACGGTGGTGATCGGGCCGGACGGCGTTGTGAGGAAGCACTGGACCAGGGTGGCCAAGGCGGAACAGCACCCGGCCCAGGTGCTGGAGTACCTGACCGGGGAATAGCCGGAGGCACCCCCAGGCCGGGCGCGCGGACGGGTTTTGTGAGATTTCGGCAAACAGCCGCTGAAATGAGGGGGAGAACTGCGTTCCCGACCTGCCAAGTTACGTTTCTTGACAAATATCAAAGTATTTTACCTGGGCAAATATTAGTTTTAATGCTATACACAGGCGCCTTTTGTTTTCCAAATTTTTAATGAGTAAAGGAGAGGACCTTTCATGCTCGGCAACATGAAGATTCGCTACAAGCTGCTACTGCTGCTGGCTATTCCCCTGCTCGGCCTGTTCGTATTCTCGGTCCGCGAGGTGGCGGACAAGTACCAGACCATGGGGGGCGTCGCCGCCACGCGCACGCTGACGGGGCTGGCGGTCCGGGCCGGCGCGCTGATCCACGAGATCCAGAAGGAACGCGGCCTCTCCTCCGGCTACATCAACTCCAAGGGGGGCAAGTTCCGTGAAGAGCTGGCCAGGCAGCGGGAACTGGTCGATCGCGAGTTCAAGAGCGTGAAGCAGTACACCACCGCCAACGCCCAGGCCCTGGGAGTGGTGAAGCCGTCCCTGGACATGGCGGACAGCGCCATCGCAAAACTGCAGGAAACCAGGGGCGGCATCGATTCCCTCAAGATCGAGGGGGGAGGCTCCTTTGCCTATTATACCGGCTTGATCGCCTCCTACACCGACGTGATCGCCGCCGTGGCGACCACCAGCAAGGAGCGGGAGCTCATGCGGCAGGCCACGGCCTACTACGCCTTTGTCATGGCCAAGGAGGAGACCGGCAAGGAGCGCGCCACCCTGAACGCCGTCCTCGCGGCCGACACCTTCACCGACGAGACCTTCCAGAGGACGCTCGCCATCCTGGCCGCCCAGAACAGCTATCTCTCCCTGTTCCGCAAGTTCGCCACCCCCGCCGGGTTGGCCGCCTACGACGACAAGGCCAAGGGCCCGGACTTCCGGCAGGTGGAGGATCTCCGCGCCACGGTGCTGGCAAAGGGCGTTGCGGGCGGCTTCGGCATTGCCCCGGAGACCTGGTTCGACGCCATCACCGGGAAGATCGACGCCATGAAGGGGGTTGAAGACTCCATCACCAGGGAGATCCTCGCCACCGCCGATGGACTCTCCTCGGGGGCCAGGAACTCGCTGATCTTCAGCATCGGGCTCTCCGCCGTGCTGGGCGGCCTGGCCCTGGTCCTGGGCATCCTGGTCATGTTCGGCATCACCACCCCTCTCTCCCGCATGCTGCACATGCTCAAGGACATCGCCGAAGGCGAGGGGGACCTGACCCGCCGCCTGGGAGAAGGGCGCGGGGACGAATTCGGCGAGCTTTCCCGCTGGTTCAACCGCTTCGTCGGCAACATCCATACCATCGTGTCCCAGGTTTCCGGCACGACCCTCCAGGTCTCCTCGGCCGCCGACCAGTTGAACAGCACGGCCGAGCAGATCGCCACCGCGGCCGAGGAGGTGGCCCACCAGTCGGTGACCGTGGCCACGGCCAGCGAGGAGATGTCCGCCACCTCCAACGACATCTCCCACAACTGCGTGCTCGCCTCGGAGGTGGCCAACCGGGCCACCGAAACCGCCAGGGGGGGAGCCCAGGTGGTGCAGGAGACCCTGGGCGGCATGGAGAAGATCGCCGAGCGGGTTCGGGAGTCGGCCCACACGGTGGAGAGCCTGGGGGCGCGTTCCGACCAGATCGGCGCCATTGTCGGCACCATCGAGGATATCGCCGACCAGACCAACCTCCTGGCCCTGAACGCCGCCATCGAGGCGGCCCGGGCCGGGGAGCAGGGGCGCGGCTTTGCCGTGGTTGCCGACGAGGTCAGGGCACTGGCCGAGCGCACCACCAGGGCCACCAAGGAGATCGGCGGGATGATCAAGGCCATCCAGCAGGAAACGGCCGACGCGGTGGGGAGCATGGAGAACGGGGTGAGCGAGGTGGAAAAGGGGATGGAGAGTTCGCGCAAGTCCGGCGAGGCGCTCCAGCAGATCGTGGATGCCATCAACGAGGTGACCATGCAGGTCCACCAGATCGCCACTGCCGCCGAGGAGCAGACCGCCGTGACCGGCGAGATCTCCTCCAACATCCACCAGATCACCGACGTGGTCTCCGACACCGCCCGCGGCGCCCACGAGACCGCCACGGCGGCGGCTCAGCTCTCCGGGCTGGCCAGGGACCTGCAGTCGCTGGTGGGGAGATTCAGGCTGGCGTGATTGATCGTATCCGCATAACCGTAAAAAAAGCCTTGGAGGCGCTGTGCCTCCAAGGCTTTTTTTACTCCTGCAAATGCCGTGCGGGTCACCCTCCCCTCAATCCCCTCCCATAAAGGGAGGGGACGCTTTTGACTCTGCTTTTACCCCCTCTCCCTTTGGGAGAGGGTCGGGGAGAGGGGGGCTCCCTGGCAGCTACAACCCCTTCACCGCGTAGATCCCCGGCGCGTTGCGCCAGTATCCCTTGTAGTCCAGGCCGTAGCCGAAGAGGAAGCGGTCCCCCACGTCCAGGCCGGAGAAATCGGCCCGCATGCCGGGACGCACCTTGCGCAGGTGCAGCTTCTCCACCAGCACCGCCAGCAACACCTCGCTCGCCCCCTGCTCGCGGCAGTGGCGGCCCAGGGCATCCAGGGTCACCCCCTCGTCCAGGATGTCGTCCAGAAGCAGCACGGTGCGCCCGCGCATGTCCTCGTTGGGCATCACGCGCCAGATCAGCCCGCTGCCGCTGGTCTTGTCGCCGTAGCGGGTGGCGTGGACATAGTCGATCTCCAGCGGGAAGCCGAGCTTCGGCAGGATCTGCCCCGCAATGATCAACCCCCCGTTCATGACGCACAGCACCAGGGGACGCCGGTCATGCAGACGCTCCGTGATCTCTGTCGCCATCCGGCCGATGGCACGCTGCACCTCGTCCTGGGTGGCCAGCAGATCGGCCTCGGCCAGTATTCGGTTCACCTCGTCGATGGTCATATCCTGCCCTTTCGTGGTACGCCGCGTTTTCATTGCCGCGGGTCGCGAGATGCATGATAATGAATTCCGCTCCCGGAGCATAGTATTTTGTCAGCCCGCATCCAACGTGCTTTCCATTTATATACATTACTCGTGGCATTACCCTGACATACTGTTGTCAGTGGCCTGTGTTTTATGATAGCAATTTTATGAGTGCAGCCTTTTCAAGGGCAACGACCCGCAGGGGATCAACCGTCGCAAACCATTACACGGGGACATGAGAGCCATGCCCGACAGCAAAATAAACAAAACCGATGCATTGGTCAAAATACTCAATCTGCTGGACCTGCGCAGGAACCTGACTGCCACCTCCATGGCCAGCACGCTGGGGGTCGGCGAACGGACCATTTATCGCTATCTTCGCAGCCTGCAACTGGCGGGGTATCCGATCTATTTCGACACCCGGCAGATGAGCTACCGCTTTGCCGAGGGTTATCAACTGAAACGCCCGGAGTTCGGGCTTCAGCTTTCCGACCTGCTGGAACTGAAACGCTGCGTGATCAACTCATCCTCGGTGGGCATTGCCGTGTACGACTATTCCGGTCAATGCATTCTCGCCAACGACGCCATGGGCGGCATTTTCGGCACCACGCAGGAAGGGGTGCTGAGTCGTAACTTCCGCGACCTCGCGTCATGGAAGCACTCCGGCCTGCTGGAAATGGCTGAAGAGTGCGTCCGCTGCGAGAGGGAACACCATCGTGAGTTTCACCTGTTTATCGGGGACAGGGATGCCTGGGTGGCGTGCACCATGACCCCCTTCGAAAGTCGCGGGGCAAGGTATCTGCTCCTGATCGCCCATGACGTCACGACGTTGAGACGTACCGAGACGCACCTGCGCAGCGGCAAGACCTCCAGCTGGAAGATCCTGGAGACATTGCCGGTGGGGATCATCTGGTCGGACAGGTCGGGGCGCGTCGAACATATGAACAATTGTTTCACGGAGCGCTACGGCTGGACCCGCGAGGACATACCCACTTTTCAGGATTGGCTGCTGGCTGCCTATCCGGACCCAATGTACCGGACGAGTGTCGTGGAGCGGTGGAAGACTCTGCGGGACAAGGCCAGGGCCACCGGAACAATGACCGTTTTGATGGAAGTGACCATCACGTGCAAGGATGGCACCACCCGTCAGGTGACCATCACGACGCGTCTGTCGGAACATCAGGCTTTGGCTGTCTTCACCGACGTAGCGGAGCCGCCGGAAGACACCCGGTGAGAGGTTGCCCGCGAAACACGCGGGATAACGTATTAACGACAAGGAGCAGCATCTCGTGGCACAAAAATGTCTGGTTCCCATCTGTACGGGAATAGCAAAGGGTGAGGAAATCATCGCGTCTGTCGGCGATGGCGTGACGGTTCATGATCAGGAGTTCCGCATCATCTACCAGAACCAGGCGATGAAAGACCTCTTCGGAGATTGCGCCGGGAAACTGTGCCATGAGGCGTATCAGCAGTCCGATGCCGTGTGTCCCGGCTGCCCGGTTGCACTCTGTTTCTCCAGCGGTGAAGTCCATACGGTGGAGCGGATCGTCACCATCTGCGAGCGGACGGCCGTGTTCGAGACCTGCGCTTCACCCATCCGCGACAGGTCCGGCACTATCGTGGCGGTTGTGGAGGTGGTGCGCAATGCCACCAAAAGGAAGGAAGCGGAAGACAAGCTTGCCAGGTTGAAAAATCTCTATGCGGCATTGAGCCACACCAACAAGGCCATAATGCACATCAGCGACAGGAACGGCCTGTTTCGGCAGATTTGCGCCATTGCCGTGGAATACGGGAATTTTCCCCTTGCCGTAATCGATATGCCCGACCCGGAAACCGGTTTTGTCCGTCCGGTCGCCTGGTGCGGCGAGGCCGCGGACTATCTGAACCACCTCCCGGATTCCCCCGATATCGGCCACGGGGGTGGCGGCCTCACGGGGATGGCGTTACGTGAGGGTGTCTTCCATGTCTGCAACGACCTCCATGACGACCCGCTCGCCATCTCCCCCCGGATTGCGGCAGGGGCGCACGGCATCCGCTCGTCGGCGGCATTTCCCATCACACAGGACAGGCGGGCCATCGGCGCCTTCAGTCTCTACTCCGGGCACAAGGGTTTTTTCGATCCGGAAACGGTGAACCTGCTCCGGGAAATGGCGGAGAACATCTCCTTTGCCCTCAACAACTTTTCACGGGAGGAACGGCGGAAAAGCGCCGAAGAGGCCCTGCGGAGCAATGAGGAGCGCCTGCAACTGGTCCTTGAGGGAAGTAACGACGGTTTCCTGGATTGGGACATTGAAGCAGGCTCCGTCAACCTGAGTTGCCGGCTCTTCGAGATGCTGGGCTATGCACCGGGAGAGATAAGGCCCACTATCCGCGCTGTCTTCGAACTCATCCATCCCGACGACAAACAGCGGGTACGAACCGTCATGTACGATCAGTTGTCCAGGACATCCTCCCCCTTTGGGGTGGAACTGAGGATGATCACCAAGGGTAACGAATTCGAGTGGGTGTGTTTCAGGGGCAAGGTGGTCTCCCGGGACGAAAACGGCATACCGTCGCGGGTGTCGGGGATCATCAGCAATATTACCGAAAAAAAACGCTCCGAGGAAAGCCTTCAATACATAAGCATGCACGATCCGCTGACCGGACTTTTCAACCGGGGCTATTTCGAAACGGAGATGTCGCGGATGGAACAGAGCCGCCAGTATCCGGTAAGTATCGTGCTGGCCGACATCGACGGGCTCAAGGCCGTCAACGACCGTTTTGGCCACACAGAGGGAGACCGGCTCATCAAGCAGGCCAGCCAGGTACTCCGGCAATCCTTCCGGGCGGAGGACGTCATCGCCCGGATCGGCGGAGATGAGTTTGCGGTAATCCTGCACCTTGCCGATGCGCACACCGTAAAGGATGCGCTCAAGCGAGTCCGCAAATGTCAGTCGCTGCTCAACGAGGGTAACGGCGACTTCCCGTTGAGCGTGTCCCTGGGCGCGGCCACAGCCGAACGGAACGAGCAGTTGCATGATGCCTTCAAACTGGCGGACTCGCGGATGTACCGCCACAAGTCCCGGCAAAAACTGCGCCGGCTCAGGTCAGTTGAAGAGAGGCGCGGATAAGAGTCTGACCTTCGGGAGCCAAATCCGGATGTGATCCTACGAAGCAACGCGTACGCCCCCCACCACCCGCTCGATGCCGCCCGGATCCCGGGCAGTGAATATCTCGGCGAAACCGCTTGTCGTGAAAAGGGCCGCTACCGCGGCCGCCTGGCCGATCCCCACCTCCACCATGAGCCACCCGCCCCGATCGAGGCACGCCAGGGCCGCCGGGATCAGGCTGCGATAGGCGTCCAGTCCGTCCTTGCCCCCGTCCAGGGCGCCGAGCGGCTCGTAATCCCGCACCTCGGGCTCCAGCCCGGCGATGTCGGCCGAGGGGATGTAGGGCGGGTTGGAGACGATCAGGGCGAAGCGCCTGCCTGCCACCGGCTCCAGCAGCGAGCCGTGCAGAAACTCCACATTCACCCCATGTTTCAAACTATTGCGCCTGGCCACGGCCAGGGCCGCCTCGGAGATGTCGATGGCAGCCACCGTGGCCCCGGGCAGGCGGCTGGCCAGCGTCACGGCGATGCAGCCGCTGCCGGTGCCGATGTCCAGGACGGTGCGGGCCTCCGGCAGGCGTGTCAGGGCCTCGGACACCAGGGTCTCCGTGTCGTGGCGCGGGATGAGCACGTCCGGCGTGACCTCGAACTCCAGGCCGCAGAACTCCTGGGTGCCCAGGATGTGCTGTAGCGGCTCGCGCCTGGCGCGGCGGCCGACCATGGCCCGGTAGGCGGCCAGTTCGGCGTCGCTCAGCGGCCGGTCGTAGTTGAGGTAGAGCCCCACCCGGTCCAGGCCGGTGGCGGCGCAGAGAAGCCACTCCGCCTCCAGGCGGGCGTTCTCCACCCCCTTGGCGGTCAGGTACTCCCTGGTCCAGGCCAGGACCTTCAGGGTTGTCCAGGTTTCCTGCTGTGTCATGGAGAGCGGCGCTACCTCTTGCTTTCCTTTAAAATGTGGTGTCCATCGCAACCTTACCGCAGCACCGCATGTTTGGCAATCATCGAAAAAGGAGTTTAATTTTATCAACCGATATGTTAGACATTCAGGTCAATGGACAGCGTAATGAAGTAAAGCTCTCAGGGAGGTTTCGGATGTCTGAACAAAACCCGCAGGTCGTGCTGGAAACATCCATGGGGACCATCACGGTGGAACTCTTCAGGGAGCAGGCGCCCATCACGGTCAAGAATTTCCTCTCCTACGTCAAGGAGGGTTTTTACGACGGCTTGATATTCCACCGGGTGATCAAGGAGTTCATGATCCAGGGCGGCGGCCTGAACGAGGAACTGGAGCAGAAAAAGCCCAAGTTCGCCATCAAGAACGAGGCCACCAACGGGCTATCCAACAAGCGCGGCACCCTGGCCATGGCCCGTACCGCCCTGGTGGACTCGGCCACGTGCCAGTTCTTCATCAACGTGGTGGACAACCCGTTCCTGGACCACCAGGGCAAACAGCAGGACCGCTTCGGCTACTGCGTCTTCGGCCAGGTGCTGGAAGGCATGGACGTGGTGGACGAGATCCGTTCCGTCAAGACCGGAAAGCAGAAAGGGCACACCGATGTGCCCGTCGAGCCGGTTTTCATCAAGACCGCCCGTGTGATCGCGTAGGGGCGGCCCCGTGTGGCCGCCCAATAATGGGCCGCCCGACAGACGGGGCAACCGCATTGATTGGGCAACCACGTGGGGTTGCCCTTACAACAAAACTCAGGAGAAACGTTTATGAGTGAGAATCAGGTCTGTTATACTTTTGACGCGGCCGTGGAGATGGCCATCAAGATGGAGGAGGAAGGGTTCCGCAACTACCTGGACGCCATCCGCAAGGTGACCAACAAGGGGGCACGCGAGATCCTCAGGGACAACGCCCTGGACGAACTGGAGCACAAGCACCAGCTGGAAAAGGCGCTCCTGGAGGGGCGCATGGACGGCGGCGAGGCCCTCGACCAGCCCATCCCCCCCACCATGCACCTGGACTATGTCTTCAAGAAGGAAGAGATGGGTCCCCAGTCCGGCGTGCGCGAGGCCCTGGTCTATGCCATCCACCTGGAAAAAGGGGCGGTGGACTACTACGGCAGTGTGGCCAACCACTGTGCCGGCGCGCCCATGGGACAGCTTTTCGCCCAGCTCCTGAAGGAAGAGACCCGTCACCTGCAAGCCCTGGAAGACCTGTACGAACAGCACTTCATGACCGAAAACTGATCCCCCCCGGTGGTGCGGCACCATCGGCCGCACCACCGGGGTCCGACCATCCCCGCCCGCTTTACATCGCGACGTTCCCCGGTATTATTGATCCATGTTCACGGTTTGATGCCGCAATGCCCTCCACGGCCATCATCCCGGACAGAGCAGTCACCACAAGGTCCTGCGGTCAAACTGTCGTCGTGGAGAACCGACATGATTCCTCCCTCTCGTAACCCGCGCAAATCCATCCCCCGGCCCGCTGACCGGCACTATTTCGACTCCCACGACATCGAACTGGCCCGTCAGGTGGAGCGGCTCCTCTTCCCCCGCAGTTCGCCGGCCTGCACCTGGTGCTGCATCGGCGTCAAGAACCGCATGGCCGGGGTGCTGGGCGGCGATTACTTCGACTTCATCACCATGCCCGACGGCTGCCAGGCGCTGTTCGTAGGCGATGTGACCGGCCATGGGCTGCACGCCTCGGTGGTCATGTCACTGCTCTACGGCTTCATCCACCATGCGACCCTGGGCAGTTGCGACCCCCGCCGCCTGCTGGAGGAGGTCAATACGTTTCTGCTCCGCTTTGCCCAGCGCTCCCAGGGACTGGACCAATTCTTCTCCTCCACGCTGTTCTTCGGCACCATCGATCCCGGGACCCTCACCATGCGGTACGTCAATGCCGGGCAGGTGCCCGGCCTGGTGCTGCGCCACGGGCAGGTCCTGGAGTTGACCACTACCGCATGGCCCCTCGGCTACTTCGACTCCCCGCACATCGAGATCGCCACCTTCCGCTTTGAGGCCGGTGACCGTTTGCTGCTCCATACCGACGGCATCACCGAGGCACCCAACGGGGACGGCGAACGCTTCGGCACGGAACGCCTGAAGAGTCTGCTGACGGCCGATGGGGCCGATCACCTGGAATTCCTGGAGCGCCTGTTCGGGGAGTTGCGGCGCTTCGGGGTAAGCGATCCGCCGGACGACGACTGTACCGCCATCGTGGTGGACCTGCGGGGCTGCCTCACCGCCGGAGCAGGGCCGTAGCGTCAAAGGAGAGGCATGGCTGAGCATCCG
>DAIERH010000349.1 GCA_027346925.1 Geobacter sp. | reverse complement strand
CCGCGGATATCACGTATTCCTTGCCGTTCAAGACCGATGGGGTGGAAAGCTTTACGTCGCTGCCCCCCTTTGAGAAGTGATGTTTGAACGAGCCTGCTATCATGTTGGCTATTTCACCGAGGGCGTCGTGAACATCGGCGTTGATCTCCGTTACCTCCATGCCCAGCATCTGGGAGGTAAAGGCGAGGGCCAGCCTATGGGGCGCATGCAGGCTTACCATGCCGTTGTACGCTCCGGCCAGGCCGACCATGGCGGTGACACAGTTGTCGAAATGGCTGACCGGATCGATCACGTGGGGGACATGCAACAGGTCCTCCAGTCCAACCATGGTGCAGAAAACCTCATTGACATCGTTGATCAGGAGTTTGGTAAGCTCTTCTTCCGAGGTCCCGAGTTGTTCGACGATTGCTGGATTGAGTGCCATATCCCCTCTCCTTGACAGAGTCGATTGTCAGCGCAGGATAGGCAATTTATCATGGAGTCGTCCAAGGGAAAACGCTTTTTTTGCAAAAGGATTTATTCAGGAGAGGAAAGAGGCCGGCTCAAACGGGGGCCGGCATACGTCAGGGGGGCACAAAACCTCCGATAGGGCGTGGTTACGGTCCGTTGCGGCTACCGCCAAGGGCGACGTCGGTGTGTAGGCCGCCGCAAAACGCAAGAACCTTCTCCACCCGGACAACAAGACGCGTTCGGGTCTGCGGCTCGCCCGGCGGTTCGACTTCCGGCGCATAGCCGTTCAGGATGGCGGTATCGGACCCATGGGCCACGTTGCCGATGAACTGGTAGCCGGTAGCCATATCCCGTGCCATGACTGCGACCGCCACCCATGGGTTCTGGGCGACATTGCGCAGGGTCGTCTGGCAGAACCAGTTTTCGAACAGCAGGTGCTCTCCATCCAGCGCCTTGATATCGCTCCCGAGCGCCAGATGGGGATGCCCTCCGCTGTCGGCCGAGGCCACGATTGCCAGCGGAATTCTTTCGATGAAGCGTTTGATTTCATCGGTGAGCATGGTTTTCATCCCCTGTCGGGTTGGGGTTATTCCCAGTGGATACAGTTCACCGGACAGAGGTCCATGGCCTCCTGGATCCTTTCCGTCGCCGCCCCCTCAGGGTCGTAGACCTCCGCCACGGCGTTTTCGGTCATTCTGAATACTTCGGGAGCCGTATTCACGCAGACTCCACAACCAATACAGACATCCTGGTCAACATAGGGTTTTGTCATCGTGCCCTCCATGTGTATGATCCAGGCTGATTTCGCCTTCAGCCGGACGGAGCCGTGCCAGTGCGCTTATCTGGCTTGAAAGGTCTTGCAGTCGGGATGGTTCATGTGCCAGCCGACCGTGATCCTCCCGGCAGAGCACTCCAGGGCGGCATTGTGAGCGCAATTGGAGACCTTGCAGGCGCCTACCCCACCCCTCGTGTCCGGGATACCCCCGTTGTGGCTGCCGACCACGTAGGTATCACAGTGAGGGCACTCCTCCGGCCCGCCGACCGTGATCGCCAGGGTGTGACATGAGTTGTGCTTGTTGTAGGCGCAATCGGTCACATCACATTCGGTAATGCTCGTCATTACGGTTGACATATGCCTCTCCTTTTCTCTTTGATCTGCGCCTTGCCAGGGGCGCTCATTCGTATCGCCGCCGTGGTCTTGGTGTGGGCCTACTCCGCGTATAAAGCAGTATCCATGCCCTAGCGGCAATTTTAAATTAT
>DAIERH010000348.1 GCA_027346925.1 Geobacter sp. | reverse complement strand
CCCGAGGACCATCGGGTCTTTCTGGAGCTGTTCCGGTCCGCAGCGGTACGTAAGGTTGTCTTCTGCCAGAACCACTTCTTCGTCTTCAACGGGCTAGGGGCCAATGATTCGTGGCAGTCGCTGAGGATATCCAGTATTATGACTTGTTCAGAGGTAGTCGCCGATTTTGTACGCTCCGTTTGCGTGAGGTACCGGTGGTTCATTGCGCCGTAAATCCGGCCTTTTTCACGCAGCAGCCGAAGAAGCTGCAGGTGGCCTACATGCCTCGCAAGCGCCCCATGGAGGCGGAGTTCATCAGGCAGACATGTACGAGGCTCATAGGTTCCGAGTTTGTTCTGGGGTGGGTGCCCCTCGACAACCTCCCAGAAGGCCGTGTTGCGGAGGTACTGGCGGAATCGGCGCTCTTCCTCTCCCTCAGCCGGCTGGAGGGGCTGGGCCTTCCTCCCTTGGAGGCGATGGCCAGCGGCTGTGTCGTCGTAGGGTTCAGCGGCTACGGCGGGCGTGAGTACGCCAGTCAGGACAACGGTTACTGGTGCGAAGAAGATGATCTGGTCGGCTGTGCGCACAGTCTGGCGCGGGCCGCCCGGTTGCTGCGGGACGACGGCGAGGAGACACGGCGGGTCGTGGAATCGGCAGTGGCCACGGCTGGCCGGTATACGCCTGCCCGCCAGGAGCGGGAATTGATCCTGGCGATCGGCAGTTTCACGGGATGACGGCGGCGAGCCGGGTTAATCGATGGGAAGAGGCGCGTAACGTATGCGGGTAGAGTTGATAACCATGTGGTATAATGAAGAATTTTTGGCACCATTCTTTCTCAACCATTATTCGTGGGTCGACAGGATACACATCCTCCTCGACGCGGACACGGACGACGGGACCGAATCCATTGCGAGACGCTATCCCAACGTGGTGATAGAGCCCTTCGCCTTTCCGGACATGCTGGACGACATCGTCAAGTCGGCCGCGATCAGCGCCAGGTACGGCACCTTGAGGGATGCCGACTATGTCATCGTTGTCGATTCGGATGAATTCATCTTTACCAACGAGATCCTGAAGCCGGTCAAGACCCACTTGGCCGAGACCTCGAAGGATGTCTATTTCGTCAATCTCTGGCAAATTTACCAGCACGAGACCGACCCCCCCCTGGACCCCGCTATACCCGTCTACCGGCAAAGGCGGCACGGGGACCCGAACATGGAAGATCCCCGGAATGCGGCCTATATCAAGCCCCTCGTCGTCAGGGGCGGTCTGGACCTCTTCTGGGGCATTGGAAATCACTACATCGTCCATGACGGCAGGCAACTGGAGTGGAAAAACCGCGTCCTCCACGGGGAGATGGCGTTGAGCGTGGCGGTCGAAGGGCCTGAAATGCTCCAGGGGTCGCACTGGCGGCTGGTGGATCTGGACGAAACGATCCGCCGCAGGATACGCAACCGCAAAGCGAGGCTCTCCAGGGTAAACCTCGAACGCCGGCTCGGTGCCCATTACCACCAGGTCAGGGAAGAGGACATCGTCAAGGAGTACCTGGATAACAGGAATCGCCCGATCGTGATCGCTGAGCCGGGAAAAACGAAATACTGAGGGGGTTGCCATGAACGTTTCCATGCCCCGCGGCCGGGCCCATGGCTGGGGAATCGCCGGGGAATACCTGAGCCGGGAGATCGCCCGCCTCACCCCTGTCGAGGGGGTCACCCTGCATTGCATGCGGGGGAACGATCTCCAGCCCTTCGAGCCCGAAGAGTGGGATCGGATCAATATCGGCTACTGCTTCTTCGAGGATGCCATTTC
>DAIERH010000347.1 GCA_027346925.1 Geobacter sp. | reverse complement strand
GAAAATACTCACCACAACATGCAGTATCGTTAGAAGAATCGTCATTCCGCATCCCCTGACTAGTGTAAAAGAATACGTTTTATACCACAGAATCTGCAATTTGCAAGGGTTTTATTTCCGCCCCGTACGAGACGCCGCTCGGCTGGCCGGATTGTCCATCCCTAGTCAGCCGGCATAATTGACGATGGCCGCAAAGGAGTCAGCCTTGAGGCTGGCGCCGCCAACCAGGGCACCGTCGATATCCGCCTGAGCCATCAACCCTTTGACATTGTCCGGCTTGACGCTGCCGCCGTAGAGGATGCGAACGGCATCGGCGCTGGGCTGACCGAGCAGCTTCGCCACCAAACAGCGGATAAAGGCGTGCACTTCCTGAGCCTGGGCGTCGCTGGCGGTCTTGCCGGTGCCGATGGCCCACACGGGCTCGTAGGCAATCACAACCTGCTTGAGCGACTCAGCGGTAATATCCGCCAACCCTCCCCTGACCTGGGTCTCGATGACCGCGAAGGTTTTGTCGGCCTCCCGCTCGGCCAGGGTCTCCCCCACGCAGACGATGGCGGTCAATCCCGCCCCGATAGCGGCCTTTACCTTTTTGTTCACCGATTCGTCCGTCTCGCCAAAATACTGGCGGCGCTCGGAATGGCCGATGATGACGTGGCTGCAGCCGGCATCCTTCAGCAGTTTCGGCGCTACCTCGCCGGTAAAGGCACCCTCCTCCTCCCAGAAGCAGTCCTGGGCCGCCAAGCGGATATTCGAGCCGGCCGAGGCTTCCGCCACGCGGCTGAGAGCCGTGAATACCGGGGCAACGACAATTTCCACCCCTGCCGTACCGGACACGAGCGGCTTGAGGTCATTGACTAGGGAAGTAGCCTCGGCAATGGTCTTGAACAGTTTCCAGTTTCCCGCGATAACAGGTGTTCGCATGATCCCCCCTATTTTTTGGCTTTGATGTCAAGCGCTGCCACGCCGGGCAGAATCTTGCCCTCCAGGAGTTCCAGGAAAGCGCCTCCACCGGTCGAGATATAACTGACCTTGCCGTCCACGCCGGCCTTGCGCACGGCGGAGTCGGTATCCCCGCCGCCGATGATGGTGGTGGCAAAGGCGCTCCCCACCGCCTCGGCCACGGCAAAGGTGCCGCGTGCAAAGGCGTCCATCTCGAACACCCCCATGGGACCGTTCCAGATGACGGTCTTGGCGTCCCGCAGGGTCTCGCTGAAGAGTGTGGCCGAGGCTGGGCCGATATCGAGGGCCATCCACCCCTCGGGGATCTCCTGCACCGTGGTGATGAAGTTGGTGGCGGTCGCCTCAAAGGCATTAGCCACGACACAGTCCACCGGCAGGTAGAACATGACCCCCTTCTTTTTGGCCTTGTCCATGATCTTCCGGGCAGTGGGGATCAGTTCGTCCTCCACCAGGGACTTGCCGACCGAATACCCCATGGCCTTGAGGAAGGTGAACGCCATGCCGCCGCCGATCACCACCTTGTCCACCTTGTTTACCAGCGCCTCAAGCACCTCCAGCTTGCCGGAGACCTTGGCCCCCCCCAGGATGGCCACCAGGGGCCGCACCGGATTGCGCATGGCCTTGTCGAAGAAGGTCATCTCGTTTCTCATCAGGAAACCGGCGGCAATGGTGGGGATTATCCTGGTGATCGCCTCCACCGAGGCATGGGCCCGGTGGGAGACGGCAAAAGCGTCGTTGACGTAGATTTCACAGCCATTGGCCAGGTTCCGGGCGAATTCGGCGTCGTTCTTTTCCTCTCCGGGATAGAAACGGACGTTTTCCAGCATCAGA
>DAIERH010000346.1 GCA_027346925.1 Geobacter sp. | reverse complement strand
CTAACGTGGAATGTGATCGAACCTTTATAGATATATTTCGACGCGGTTTCAAGATAGTCACAAAACATTTACACAACCGTAACATTGTCTCTGCCGCAATCGGCGGGAAGGCGGTTTGGTGCCCCAACCATACGTTTTCCAGTTCGTAACACGTGTTGACACGGTTCAAGCGTATCACATTTTCCCGTTGGCACGTGATGACCCGCGAAAGTTATTTTACTCTGTTCTCCATGTAATCCAGCAGTCAAGGCAGACTCCCGCCGGGCGGTCCCAGCCCCGGTACCTGATTGTCCCCGTCTGCCTCCCTTGCGCTACTGCCCGGCGCCGAAATCAAAGGCATTGGTCAGATCGTTGGCTGCGGCGTCGCGCGTGCCCAGGGGCTTGATCCCCCAGCGCTTTTCGATGAATCCCAGGATCGAGGTTGTGTCGTAGAAGGTATGATCGATAAAACCCTTCCGGGCATAGGGTGAGATGATCACCGCCGGGATGCGGGTGCCCGGCCCCCAGCGGTCAACCTTGGGGGGTGCCACGTGGTCCCATCGGCCGCCGTTTTCATCGTAGGTAACCACAATGGCCGTGTTCGGCCAGTAAGGGCTTTCCTTGACCGCCTTCACTAGGTCGGCCACGTGCCGTTGCCCCTGGAGGCTGTTTGCGTAGCCGGGATGCTCGTCGTCCACCCCCAGCGGCTTGATGAACGTGACCGAGGGCAGGTTGCCGGTCTTCAGGTCGTTCAGAAACCGCTTTTCGTCCTTCAGGTGTTCCTGCCTCCCCTTTGTGCCGTCCCCATAGGCGGCGAAATAGGCAAGCGGCTGGTGGTGAAACTGGAAGGTCGCGTCCGGTCTGCCCGCCAGGGCGTCGTCCCATCCTCCGGAGTACCAGGCCCACGAGATGCCCTTTTGTGTAAGGCGGTCGCCGATGGTTGGCATGGTCTGGGGGGGAAGCAGTTCCTTGGTGTCCTTTTCCGATGCCGGATGGGGCCGGTACACCGAATAGGCCGTGTTGACGGCGTACCCGTCGGGCGTCACCGTGTTGTCCCTGGCGAGCACGCCGTTGGCATCCAGGGTCACCACCCTGTCGGCGGGAGGATTTGTCCAAATGGGGGTACAGGCGCACACCAGCCAGAAATGGTTGAGGAAGGAGCCGCCAAAGGCGGCCTGAAAGAAGTTGTCCGCCAGGGTGTATTCCGCCGCCAACCTGCCCAACGGCATGTTGGTGGCATCGTAATAGCTCATGACCAGGCCGCCGTTGTCGCTCCAGGCAACAAACTTGTCGTTCTTGCCGCCGTTGATCTGGAGCTGGTTCTGGTAGAAGCGATGCACCATGTCGCCGGATCTTTCACTTGGCGCGACAAAACGGGCAAGGTCGTACGGTGCCACCGGCAATTCCGCGGGGAACCGCTTGTCGGGCACGGCAGGTCTTTTCGAAGTGTCCAGGGGCCGAGGCAGCGTATCCAGCGGTTTGCCCGCTTTGTCCACCTGGACCGCGCCGGCGCCTGCCCGGGCCAGGCCGTTGGCGCCGGGAAACTTGCCGAACAGCCCGTCGAAACTCCAGTTTTCCTGATAAATGACGATCAGGTGCTCGATCTTTTCGATGGGTCTCTTTTGTTCGCCTCCCCATGTCGCGGAAAATGGGCACAACACCAGGAGGATCGCCACAAAGGTCCTGTGCAGGTTGTTATTGAGATCTGTCATGTCCGATCCCTTCAGGGTTTCGTACTGAAAAATGGAGAGCGATATCGTTCAATCCCGGTCTTCGGGCTGCCACGGGTAGTTTCGGCCGGATTGCGGAAAGGG
>DAIERH010000345.1 GCA_027346925.1 Geobacter sp. | reverse complement strand
GACCAGCGTTTGCTGGGTAGCGGTGTTGATGGGAATGGAAAGGGCCGAGGCCACCGGATCGTCGGCATTGGCCCACTCGGCCGCACCGAAGCCAAAGCCCAGGGCGGCGGCAACGATGGCGGTTGAAATGATTTTTCCGGTGTTGCGGCGGTGCCATGGGCGGCTCTTCGCCATGGGGTTTCTCCAGTTTTCGTATTACGTGACGAGTTGCCCATATAAATCGTCAGCGGGCGGTTGTGTCCGTCAAGTTGTGCAAAAAAGGCGGCCATGGCTGAGGTTGCTCATCATGCCGGCCAAGCGGCCAATCTCAATGTTTCCTTGCGCTGCTCGGCGAGCAGGGTCATGTTCAAGTAGCGGCTATCTTCCAGCCAGGCTTCGTGGGTCTCGACGCAGAGGGCGCGGACCAGGCGCAGGCAGGACTCGGGGTTGGGGAAGATGCGGACCACCCGGGTCCGGCGTTTGATCTCCTCGTTCAGGCGCTCCAGCATGTTGGTGCTCTTCAGGTGCTTGTGGTGCTGACGGGGCAGGCGGTAGAAGGTCAGCGTCTCGCCGATGTTGGCCTCCACCCAGTCCACCAGTCGGGGATACTTGCCGGCCCACCTGGCAATCCAGGCCGCCAGGTCACGCTGGGCCTCCTGGCTGTCCCGGCGGTCATAGAGCCAGCGCAGTTCCTGCAGGCAATCGTCGTCGGCCCTGCGCGGCAGGTAGTCGAGGGCATTGCGGAGGAAGTGCACGTAGCAACGCTGCCAGGCGGCCTCCGGCAACACCTCGCCGATGGCCCGCTTCAAGCCGGCATGGTCGTCGGAGACGACGAACTCGACCCCGGCCAGGCCGCGTTCCTTGAGCCGGACCAGGAAGTCCTTCCAGGTACTCCGGCTCTCCCGGTTGGCCAGTTCCACCGCCAGGACCTGGCGCTGCCCCTCCCAATTGATGCCGATGGCGACCAGCACGGCCTGGCTCTGGATCACCGCGTCTTCGCGCACCTTCTCGTAGCGGGCATCCAGGATCAGGTAGGGGTACTCCTCCTGCAGGCGCCGGTTGGCGAAGCGGGCCAGGGATTCATCCAGGCCCTTGTTGATCTGGCTGATGGTGCTGGCCGAAAAGGTGTGGCCGCACAGTTCCTCGGTGATGGCCTTGACCTTGCGGGTGGACACGCCTTGGACGTACATCTCGGCCAGGGCTGCCACCAGGGCCTTCTCGCTGCGCTGGTAGCGTTCGAACAGGGCGGTGGAAAATTCGCCGTTGCGGTCACGCGGCACACTCAACTCCAGCTTGCCGATCCGGGTCACCAGGCTGCGACTGTAATAGCCGGCCCGGTAGCCGCTGCGGCTAGCCGTGCGTTCGCCGGGGGCGGCCCCCAGGAATTCGGTCATCTCGCCTTCCAGGACGGTCTGCAACGCCTCGCGCATGAGGCCCTTGAGCAGGTCCCGCTCACCCGTCACCAGTTCCATCAGCGACAACTTCGTCTTATGCTCCTTCACGGTCATGGTTTGCCCTCCTTCGGGTCTAGGTCGATCTCGTCAATCAACCTCTTACCATGACCACCTTTCCCATCCCTACTCAGAATCGCTTTTGCACATAAGTCGGGACATTACCGGAAAATGATGCGCGCCAATCCGGCGGAACTGGATCGCGAAGTGCTTTGGGACGCGCGGCGGTGCAAAGGGCATGGCATGCTCGACCGCTTGGGGTATGGTGACGACAGCCATTTGGGGCAACTGCATGACGCCTATCACCGGGCGCTGGGAAAGCGGTGCACTCGGGCTGGGGATCACACGGCAGCCCCGAAGGGGACGCCGTGGAAGCTGCCTTCGCCGAGTTTACGGAGGCCCTG
>DAIERH010000344.1 GCA_027346925.1 Geobacter sp. | reverse complement strand
CACGGTGGTGCGGGAGTTGAACCGGCCGCGCTACCCCAGGGTCCCCATGCGGCTGGCTGCCGGCGAGGCCCAGGTAGCGGTCTGGAACAACCAGGTGCTCAAGCTGGACGAACAGAAGATCGGCCTGAAAGGCTCGCCCACCTGGGTGTCCAAGATCTTCTCCCCTGAGCGGGCCAAGGGCGAGATCATCGGCGACGGCTACGCCGACCCCGAGGGGACCGCTCAGATGCTGATCGAGAAACTTATGGCCAAGGACATGTTACCGCTATGAGCGACGAAAAACCGAAGATCAAGAAACCGCGCGGCAAGGCGCACCTCATCACCGGCAAATGCATTGCCTGCGGCGCCCGTTGCCAGAGTTCCTGCCCGGTCAATGCCATCGAGATGAACGAAGCCGGCGAACCGATCATCATCCCCGAGAAGTGCATCGGCTGCGTCAAATGCGTCAAGATCTGCCCGGCCTCTGCCCTGGAGATGTTCTTTACCGCCGAAGAGATGAAGATCCTGGAACAACTGGCCGCCTCGAGCACGCCGGCCGAGGAGGAGATCGACGAGGAGGCCGCCGCCCTTGCGAAGAAACTGGCCCAGTACCGCGGGGTCTGGGTCTTTGTGGAACAGACCGAGGGGGAGCCGGCCAAGGTCTCCTGGGAGCTGCTGGGTGTGGGAGCCCAACTGGCGGCCTCCCTCGGCGTCGAGCTGTCCGCCCTGGTCATCGGCGAGCATGTGGAGCACCTCTGTCACGAGGCCTTTGCCCACGGCGCCGCCAAGGCCTATCTGGTGGATGCCCCGGTCTTCCGCAACTACCGCACCGAAGCCTATCTTGCCGCCTGCTGCCACCTGATCGCCAAGCACAAACCCGAGGTGATCCTCATGGGCGCCACCGGCATGGGACGCGATCTGGCCGGAGCGGTCGCCACCCGGGTTGCCACGGGGCTCACCGCCGACTGCACCGGCCTGGCCATCGACGACAAGCGCAACCTGATGCAGACCCGTCCGGCCTTTGGCGGCAACATCATGGCCACCATCATGTGCGACAAGTTCCGCCCCCAGATGGCCACGGTACGCCCCAACGTCATGCCCATGCCGGAACGGCAAGAGGGAGCAAAGGGCACCATCATCCGGGAGGAGTTCACGGTTCCCGAGGATGCAATCCTCACCAAGGTCATCGAGATCATCCATGACACCAGGAGCAGCGGCCATGTGGACATCACCGGCGCCGACTTCATCGTCTCCGGCGGGCGGGGCATGATGGCCCCCGAGAACTTTGCCATGCTGCAGGAGTTGGCCGATGAGCTGGGCGGCGTGGTGGGCGCCTCCCGGAGTGCCGTGGATGCCGGCTGGATGCCCCAGGAGCGCCAGGTGGGCCAGACCGGCAAGACCGTCCGCCCCAAGATCTACATCGCCTGCGGCATCAGCGGCGCCATCCAGCACCTGGTGGGGATGCAGGACTCGGACATGGTCATCGCCATCAACCGGGACCGCCAGGCCCCCATCTTCGAGGTGGCCACCTATGGCATTGTCGGCGACCTGTTCCAGGTGGTGCCGGCCATCACGAAGAGGATCAGGGAATTGAAACAAAAACATTCTGTCTGACAAGTCCGACCGGTCCGGCAAGCCAGACAAGCTGAAAAGGATTACCATGTCACCCAACCCGACCATATTCACTCCACTGTTGATCATATCCCTCGCCATCTTTGCCTGGGGTGCCTGGAAACGGCTCTCCCTGGTGACCCTGGGGAGGCCCGAGGAGCGCTTCGACAACATCGGCACCCGCATACGGGAGATGCTGCTGTACGCCTTCGGCCAGAAACGGGTGCTGGCCAAACCCTTCGGC
>DAIERH010000343.1 GCA_027346925.1 Geobacter sp. | reverse complement strand
TCCGGCAAGGTCACTACAACGGGCATCTGGGCTTGGACCCTTTGTTCAGTGGCGGCCTCCACGAAGGGCCGCATGTGGGTTCCCTTTCCGGCTGCGTCCGGTCCTGTGCCGTCCGGACACCGGGAAAGCTGGTAGGCGCGAGTGGGATCGAACCACCGACCACTACCATGTCAAGGTAGTGCTCTACCACTGAGCTACGCGCCTGCGTTGAGCGGCGCAAAATACCACAACTGCGCGGCTTGTCACAAGGCATAGCCTCTTCCAACGGCATAGGAGGGTGAAATGGGTTCCGTGTTTCCAACGGCATAGGAGGGTGAAACAGGGGATTTTGGGTCGATCATACGAAAATGGTGATCGACATGAATCTATCCTCGCTCAGGACAATCGAGCAAATCCAGACATTCCTGGCCGGCACATCCGATGTGCACTGTGCGCTTCCCGCCGAGGAACCGGCCAGACGCACATTCGTTGAAGAGGTGTTGCAGGGTTTCCGTTACCCCTGCCTTCCCAGGAAGCAGCGCGGGGTCGTATACCGTTACCTGCAGCGTGTTTGCGGCTACTCTCGCCAGCACCTTGACCGCCTGATTGCCAGGCACCGGCAGAGCCAATCGCTTGAGCCCCGGGCTCGATCGAGCCGCACCAGTTTCACGCGCAGGTTCAGCGACGCAGATGTGGCCCTGCTGGCGGAACTCGATAGTCTGCACGACACGCTGTCGGGGCCAGCCACACAAGCCCTTGCACGGCGCGCCTTCGAGAAGTTCGCCGATACCCGCTACGCAAGACTCGCTACCATCTCCGTATCTCATCTCTACAACCTGCGTGCCAGCGAGCCCTACAAAAAACGGCGTACGGTCTGGCGCAAGACCCGACCGTCCCCGATAGCGATCGCGCTTCGCAAGGCCCCCGCGCCGCAGGGGCTGCCTGGCTATATCCGCATCGATACGGTGCATCAGGGGGACCAAGATGGCCTCAAGGGGGTCTACCACATCAACGCGGTGGATATCGTCACCCAGTGGGAGCTTGCGGCTTGTGTGGAACGCATCAGCGAAGCCTATCTGTTGCCGGTGATTGCGCTGCTGCTTGAGGGTTTCCCGTTCCAAATCCTGGGATTCCACTCGGACTGCGGCGGGGAATATGTCAACCATGAGGTCGCCCGGCTTCTGGAAAAGTTGCGCGTCGAATTTACCCGCTCGCGCCCGCGCCAGACCAACGACAACGCCTTGGCCGAATGCAAGAACGGTGCGGTTATCCGCAAGTTTATGGGCTACAGCCATATCCCCCAGAAACACGCCGGCGCCATCAACCGCTTCTACACCGAAGCCCTCAATCCCTATCTCAACTTCCACCGGCCTTGTTACTTCGCCGTGGACAGAATCGATGCTCAAGGCAAGGTCCGGAAAACCTACCCGCACGATCAGATCATGACGCCCTGGGACCGGCTGCAGACCCTCCCCAACTACCCGATCTACCTCGCACCCGGGATCACGCCCCAGACCCTTGCAGACGAAGCCAACGCAATGAGCGATCATGAATCCGCGAACCGGGTGCAACAGGCTAGAAAACGGCTGTTCCAGTCATTCAACCGTCGATCCAGATCCGCGGCATGACTCCTGCCGTTTCACCCTCATATTACGATTGGAAAATACTGTCCGAGCTTCCCGCGGAGGGCGGGCCCCGTCATTTCCGGCGGACCCGGCCCGCAGCATTGCGCCGCCTCTTTTTTGCACTCCGCGGCAGACTGTTCCGCCGGCTGGCGGCCGGTGCAGAATTGGAGGATTCCTGCCGGGTTGATTGCAAAACCGGCAGAGCCACGGCAAGCGCCGGAAGAAGGGCGACCGTCGTGTAT
>DAIERH010000342.1 GCA_027346925.1 Geobacter sp. | reverse complement strand
TGATCAGCAAATGATGCGGAACATCATTCCACGCCGTTTTTCCATGTGCCATGGCCGGAGCCCTGTTTACTCCCCTGTCGAGACACTGGCCTCCACCTCGAATCGTTTGATCTTGCGGGTGGTGGTTTTGGGGAATTCATCCTCGCGGATGGTGAATTTCCTGACCCGTTTGTAGTCCGCCAGCACGGCGCAAGCGGACAGCACCTCGGCCCGCAGCAGGGCTTCCACGTCGGTCTCGCTCATGGGGCAGGCCCCCATGGCGCGGCATTGGTCGTCCAGGGCTTCCTGGTTGGGATAAATGACCGCATGGACCTCTTCGGCCGCCGGTCCCACCTTGTGGCCATACACCATGGCCTCGGCGATGAAGGGGCTCTTGAGCAGTTCGTTCTCAACCTCCTCGGGGTAGACGTTCTTGCCGTTGGGGGTGACGATGAGGTTTTTGACACGCCCGCTGATGGTCAGGAAACCGTCCCGGTCGAGTCGTCCCAGGTCTCCGGTGCGGTACCAGCCACCCTCCAGCACCTCGGCCGTGGCCTGGGGATTATTGTAGTAGCCCTGCATGACATTCGGCCCCCGCACCACGATCTCGCCAACCCCGTCGTCATTCGGATTATCGATACGAACCTGGACGCCGTGCAACGGGCGCCCGACGGTTCCCCGCCGTTTCCCGCCCGGTTGTTCGGCGCTGATGATGGGGGATGTCTCGGTGATGCCGTACCCCTGGTAGATGGACAGCCCCAGCTTGGTCAGACCTTCGGCGATGGCCGGATCGAGTGCCGCGCCGCCGCTGATGAAGATGGTGCCGGCCCCGAAGGCCTGACGGACCTTGGAGGTGACAAGCGTGCGGGTCAGGGGAAGCGAGAAGAGGAACTGGGAGAGCTTTTTGGCGCCGATGTTCTTCATCACCCGGTCGAGGATCATGCGGTAGACGGCGGGGACACCCAGGAAAAAGGTGGGCTTTACCTCGGCCAGGTTTTCGCCCAGTTTTTTCAGGGATTCACAGAACGATATCCTGCCCCCCAGGGCCAGGGGGAGCAGGATGCCGCAGACCTGCTCAAAGACGTGGTTGATGGGAAGGAAGGACAGGGTGTGGATCGAATCGTCCAGGTTGAAATGGCCGATGGCCCCCTGGATGTTGGAAACGATGTTGGCATGGCTCAACATGGCGCCCTTGGAACGCCCTGTGGTGCCCGAGGTGTAGAGGATCACGGCCGTATCGTGGGGTTGCCGGGGCTTCTCCGGCAGGGGCGCCTCATGGCAGAAGCCGTCCAAGCCCGTGAGCCGCCCCTCGCGGAGCAGTTTTTTACGGATCGTGCCGATAGGGGCAAAGGGATCGGATATCTCCCGGGAGTCCTTCCTGCTCCCGTTGGCGGAGCAGAACATGCGGTGCACCTGGCTTGCCAGCGCTTCCATACGGATGACGCGGTCGGACGGGAGCCTCAGCTCGCTGACCAGGGTGTGCCATTCGTCGATCAGCGACTCCACCGCCCCGGAGGCGTACGGATCGCGGCTTTTGTCGCTGGAGATTGTGGTGAGCGCCACGATCCTTTCCAGGGTCGGGATGTCCTGAATGATCTCAACCAGCAGATCGAGGCAGGGGGAGTCGCTGAAAACCACACGGGCGTCGCAGTCCCCCAGAATGTGGCGCAGTTCTGCGTTCTTCAGCTCTTTGTCGATGGGAACCGCCACCCCTCCCGCCTTGAGGATGCCCAGGTAGGCCGCCACCCACTGGGGAGAGGAGGGGGCGAGGAGCGCGGCGTGGTCGCCAGGCTTGAACCCCGTCTTGAGCAGGCCGGCTGCGATACGGTCGGAGAGGGTCCAGAGTGCGCCGTAGCTGATCTCGCGCCAGGCCCCGGCAATCTTGTACCTCAGCGCCGCTTTCTCGCTGTGTCGCCCGCAGCTTTCCCGGATAAGGGTGTCGATGGTATGCATGGC
>DAIERH010000341.1 GCA_027346925.1 Geobacter sp. | reverse complement strand
CGTCCGCCTCTGGCGCGGCTACTTTGAGCATCTTGCCATCCCGGAACGGCGCAATCCGAAGCTTCAGCGGCAGCACGTGCCGATGCGGTACCGGAAGAATCTGGTGGAGTTCGGGGAGTGATGGTATAAGAAAAGATGGAGGATACAGTCATGACCCCGAACAAACGGATGCGCGCCATGGTGCTGGAACGGGCGGGAGAACGGCTGAAACTGACCGAGATGCCCATCCCTGATCCGGGACCGGGCGAGTTGCTGCTGAAGGTGCTGGCCTGCGGCATCTGCCGCACCGACCTGCACGTGGTGGATGGTGAACTGACCGAGCCCAGGCTCCCGCTGGTGCCGGGGCACCAGATCGTGGGTCTGGTGGAGCAGGTCGGTCCCGGCGTGGAGGGGGTCAAACCCGGCGATAGCGTGGGAGTACCGTGGCTGGGGGGGACCTGCGGGGAGTGCTCATACTGCATCGAGGGCAGGGAGAATCTCTGCGACCATGCCGTGTTCACCGGCTATCAGCGGGACGGCGGGTTTAGCGAGTACTGTACCGCCGATGCCCGTTTCTGCTTCCCCCTGCCGGGGGGTTACCCGGCTGTCCAGGCCGCGCCGCTCCTGTGCGCCGGGCTGATCGGCTACCGTTCCCTGCGCATGGCCGGGGAGGGGGCCAGGATCGGCATCTACGGCTTCGGTGCGGCGGCCCATATTGTGACCCAGGTGGCACTCTGGCAGGGGCGCCAGGTGTATGCCTTCACGAGGGGGGGCGACGAGGCGGGACAAGAGTTTGCGCGGGAGATGGGGGCCTGCTGGGCCGGCGGTGGGACCGACCGGCCGCCGGTGGAACTGGACAGCGCGATCATCTTTGCCCCGGCCGGGGAACTGGTGCCGGCGGCGCTCAGGGCGATCCGCAAGGGTGGGGTGGTGGTGTGCGGCGGCATCCACATGAGCCCGATTCCCAGCTTCCCCTACGACCTCCTGTGGGGGGAGCGGAGCATCGTGTCGGTGGCCAACCTGACCCGGCAGGACGGGGAGGAGTTCCTGCTCCTGGCGCCCCTGGTGCCGGTACGGACCGAGGTGGAGGTCTTTAGGCTGGAACAGGCCAACGAGGCCCTGGATGCCTTGAGGAGCGGAAAGATCAGGGGCGCCGGGGTTTTGGTGCCGTAGTACGGCTGCTTTCCCGTGCAGGCCGTCCCGCCGGTTTCTGCCCGCGTCCCGCCTTTTGTTCCGTCCTCGGTGCCGGCCCGGTGCCGCTCTTCGCCTTTTCGGACGTCTTTGTTCCGAACCTCGGTTTCGGCCCATCTCCCGGCGTCCGTTCGGTTTTTCCCTTTGGCTCGGCATGGCCCCTTGACCCGGGGCTTGTCCGTGGTGCCGCGCCCGTTTTCTGCCCAAAGCCCGGCTTTCTCGGCCCGCCGAACTTGCCGGCTTTTCCCGATTTCGACATGCCAGGCTTCTGCGGCCGGGCAATGCTCACCGTAATGACCTCATCCACCAGATAGGCGCCATCCAGGGTTTGCACCACCTCGTCGAGATCCACATCGGCAGCCATGCGCACATAGCCGCAACGCTTGAATTCCCTGGTCTCCGGGTCGACGATCAGGTGGACCGACGTGACGGTGCCCATCACCGAGAACAGCTTCCTGATATCCTCTTCATAGGCATTATCGGAGATATGCCCCACATACAACTCTTTCGCCATGACGGTTTCCTTTTCCTGTTACGCTGTCTCGCGGTGAATGGCAAACGGTCCCCATGCCTGGTCGATGGACATGAGCTCAAGGGTGTTGACGTTGACATGGGCCGGGCGATTCACCACCCAGGCCACTGTCTCGGCGATATCCCCGGCCGTCAGGGCATCGGTCCCCTCGTAGACCTTGGCCGCCTTTTCCGCGTCCCCCTTGAAGCGCACCTGCGAGAACTCGGTCTCGGCCATGCCGGGCTGGATGCAGGTCACCC
>DAIERH010000340.1 GCA_027346925.1 Geobacter sp. | reverse complement strand
GGTTGTAGGGGATGCGTCCGGCGGCTATGTCCGCCTCGCTGGATTTTTCGGTGTAGGGGGGCACCAGCCGGCCGTTTTTGTCCACCCCGCGGATGTCCCAGTATTTGGGGTGGGTGATGATCCACCCCTCGTCATCGAAGAGAAAGGCGTAATTGCCGCTTTGGTAGGAAGGGAATACCAGGGAAAATTTCCGCCCCGGATCGATGTGCTGGCTGAATTCCATCAAATGGCGATGGTCGAGGGAGATCACCACGATGCCGTTGAATACGCCGCTCTTGTCGAACAACGGCGAGGCGAAACGGATCACCCCCTGGTAGCTTGCGCCATTATAGGCGCTCTCCGGATCGGGGGCGTCTCCCAGTTGCTCCTGGCGGGAGACGTGAAAGCCGGTCAGGTGGGAGACGTAGATCTCACCGCGCCCGAGCGTACGTGTCCGTTTGAAGTACTCCTCGTTTTTGAATTCGGTGTTGGCAGGGTTGGCGACGTTGCGCAACTCCGTCACGGGCAGAACCCGGCCATCCCTGATAACCAGCCGTTCCCGGCCGTTCCGGTCGATCAGCGCAATGGAGCGATAGAGCGGTATCAGTTCATGGGTCTCCCGCGGTGCGGCGGCCGTGCCGTGCCGTTCCCAGACCTCGCCGCGCCGCGTGGTGTAGAAACTGAGCAGGGTCGCCCTGTCGAGGGATGAAGAGGAAAGGAACAGCAAGTCGTTCTCGCACTGGCGCAGGAAGTCGGCAACGGTCTCGGCCACCTGCTGGGCGCGCATCTGCAGGGATTCGGACGCCTGGATGTCGGCGGTGTCGGCGATCTCCTCCGTGAGCCGGGAGTTGATCGAATCCAGATTGACCAGCAGGATCAGCGACGACGCCAAAAGCGGCAGCAGCGTGAGCAGCAGGGTGGTGATCAGTATTTTTTTGAACAGGGTGATGCGGGGCACGGGCTCTTCGTTCTCCACGATTGTAATCGTTTGATTACAATGATAATATTCGCCGGTGTCAAGTGAATTCCCAATTTTCAATCCGAAACCTTACCACCCCTGGCCCCTCCTAAAATAGGAGGGGGACTTTAAGCTCCCCTCCTTGCTAGGGAGGACCCTGAAGGCCTAAAGGGTTGGGGGTGGTTGGGATTTGTGCCATTTTGATGCAACTCGGAATACATTGAATTTCACGGGCAGGGGGAGTGATGGGCTATAAAAATCTGCAGGAATGCGTGGCCGACCTGGAGCGCCGCGGGATGCTGGTGCGGGTCTCGGCCCCGCTCGACCCCCGTCTGGAGGTGGGGGCCGTGCAGCGGCGGGTCTACCAGGCCGGCGGTCCGGCGCTGCTCTTCACCAACCCAGCGGGATGCCGCTTCCCGCTGTTGGGCAACCTGTTCGGCACCCTGGAGCGGACCCGCTTCATCTTCCGCGACACCCTGGCCGACATCCAGCGACTGGTGGGGTTGAAGCTCGACCCGTTCTCGCTGTTCAAGCATCCCCTGGATGCCGTCCGTGCGCCCCTTGCGGCCCTTCACCTGTTGCCCCGGACTACCTCGGTCGCGCCGGTGCTGGAGTGTCGCACCACCCTTTCCAACCTGCCGCAGGTCGTCTCCTGGCCAAACGACGGCGGGGCCTTCATCACTCTGCCGCAGGTCTACAGCGAGAGCCCGGCCCGGCCCGGTTTCGGCAGGTCCAACCTGGGGATGTACCGGGTGCAGATCTCCGGAAACTCCTATCAGCCGGACACCCAGGCCGGGCTGCACTACCAGATCCATCGCGGCATCGGCGCCCACCACGCCGAGGCCATCGAGCGGGGCGACCTCCTGCGGGTGAATGTCTTCGTGGGCGGCCCGCCCGCCATGACCGTGGCGGCGGTCATGCCGCTGCCCGAGGGGATGCCCGAGATCTCCTTTGCCGGCCTGCTGGGGGGGCGGCGCATCCCCATGGCTCGCCTGTCGGGCCATCTGGCGGTTTCGGCCGAG
>DAIERH010000033.1 GCA_027346925.1 Geobacter sp. | reverse complement strand
CAGGCAATGGGGAAGCAGGATCAGGATGCGGTCCGCCTTGATCTTCAGGCGCTGGGAGGCGACCAGGCTGTTGTTCATGGCCACGAAGGACTGGCGGATGGTGTCCTTGGGAATGCCAAAGGCCCGGCCGAGGAGCTCGATAGCCGGCAGGAGGAACTTGATCACCACCAGCCGCATGAAGCGGGTGAAGAGGATGTCCTTGCCAAGGGCCGTGGTCAGTACCAGCAGGCCGGTGCCCAGGATGGCCATGCCGGAGAGCGCGGCCACGACGATGCCGACGATATTCGGCAGGTTGGGATGGATGTTGGCCAGGCCGCGGTTGGGAACCCACCAGGCCAGAAAGATCAGCCCCACCAGGATCAGGCAGGTAAGCCCCATCAGGGATATGAACAACCGTTTGCGGGGCGGTACGGTCGTGTCGTGCCGGATTGTCATGTTGCCGCCCCTTCGCCAGCGTTGCCGCCCAGCAGTACCCCCGGAGCCAGGGGGCAACCGGTTAGGAAGCTGGCCGCATCAAGGCGCTTTTTTCCCGCCAGTTGCAGCTCTTCGACAAAGATGCTGCCGTTCAGGCAGGCCACCTCGATCAGTCCCTGTCCTGCCCGCAACACCGAACCGGGCAGCCCCGTCCCCTCGCCGATCCGCGTGCGGAAGATCTTGAGCAGCTGTCCGTTCACAAAGGTGTAGGCGCCGGGCCAGACCGCCATGCCGCGCACCTGGTTGTGGATGGTGGCGGCGTCACGGTACCAGTTGATCAAGCCGTCCTCCTTCCTCAGCATCGGTGCATAGCAGGTCAGGCCGTCATCCTGCCGGCGTGGAGCGATATCGCCCCTCTTCAGTCCGTCCAGGGTTTCGGCCAGGAGTGTGGCCCCCATCATGGACATGCGGTCGTGCAGGGAGACAATGTCCTCGTTGTCGTCGATCGGGGTGGAACGCGCCAGCAGCATCGGGCCGGTGTCCAGGCCCGGGTCCATCAGCATGGTCGTGACACCGGTCTCGTGCTCTCCGTTGATTATGCACCAGTTGAGCGGCGCTGCACCGCGGTAGCGGGGCAGCAGCGAGGCATGGACATTGATGCACCCCTTGGGGGGGATGTCCAGGAGTGCCTTGGGGAGGATCTGGCCAAAGGCCACCACCACGATCACGTCGGGCTGCATGGCGCGAATCGTCTCGATGAAGGACGGGTCGCGCACCTTGGGCGGTTGCAGGACCGGGATGGCGTGTCCGAGCGCCAGTTCCTTGACCGGCGGCGGCATCAGTTTTTGTCCGCGCCCCTTGGGCCGGTCGGGCTGGGTTACCACGGCCAGCAGATGTTCGCCGCGTTCGATCAGGGTTTGCAGGGTGGGGCAGGCAAATTCCGGTGTCCCCATATAGATCATGCGCCATCCGGTCATGGTGTTCCCGCTGCCGTTTCGGCGGATTTACGAAGTTTGCGCTTGAACAGGTCGCGCTTGAGCGGCGAGAGATGGTCGATGAACAGGATACCGTCCAGGTGATCTATTTCGTGCTGAAAGGCGATGGCCAAAAGCCCTTCGGCCCGCCAGGTCTGCTCGTTACCCTCCGGGTCGAGCCCCTTCACCACCACCTGGGCGTGGCGGCGGACGTTGGCGGCGTACTGGGGGACGGACAGGCACCCCTCCTCTTCATACGTCTCCCCCTCGGCATGGATGATGGCCGGATTGATGGCCACGATCAAGTCAGGCTGTTCGTCGCGGCCAGACACGTCAATGACGATGACACGCTGGTGTACGCCGATCTGTGGGGCGGCCAGGCCGACCCCCGGCGCATCGTACATGGTTTCGGCCATGTCCCTGACCAGGTCGCGGGTGGCATCGGTGATGATGGTCACGGCGGCTGATTTCTTTTTCAGTTCCGGATTGGGGTAGGTGAGGATGGTACGGATCATAGACTTCCTTACGTCAAGGTTATAAAAAAAGAGTATATAATTTCACACCGGAAAAATCAATTTTCATCTTGGTAGTCCGACGGCGGTGGCGATGACGGAACCGGCCACGGGGATCAGCAGGGTGCGCGAGGCGGGCTGGCCACAAGCGGCAAAGGGAGTTGGCATCCGCGGGAAGCGGAAGAGGATATCGTGGATATCTCGGAGGAGGCACGGAGCCGGTCGGCGGACATAACACATGAAGGCGACCGGGGGCATGACGGCACGGCGGGGAATTAACTGAAGAATTTCTTGTCCCGCTTGAAGGTCGTTTCAAACTGCTCCAGAAGGGCGGATGTTCGTGACTCATCCAGGTTGAGCAGGCGGGCCGGTTTTGTTTCATGAAGCACCAGGGCTTCCTCGGGTTCGCGAACCCCGATCCCCGCCTTGTGGCAGAAGAGGTTTGCCAGCCCCACCACGCAGGATATCTGTACCTGGTAAGGGTCCTCGTGCTCGCCGAAATCAAAGCTATGGTGCTGGAGTATGGCGTTCATCAGGACTGTCGGGAAATTCCATTTCTTGATCACCAGCCCCCCCACCTCGGCGTGGGTGTAGGGGTAGACCTGCTGCTCGGCTTCCTGAAAACTTATTTTTTCATTATAACATTTCTGCATGACCAACTGGAACTGCTGACTGTCCAGAATGTTCATGATGATCTTGCCGATGTCGTGGAACAACCCTCCCAGGAAGGCCTCCTCGCCATTCACCTGCCGCGTGTTGCTGGCAATAATGCTGGCCGCCAGGCCGGCCCCGAACGAGTGCTCCCAGAGCATCTTCTCGGTCAGGCCGAAGGGCTTGTAAACCTGTTTCACCGATGCTGCCACGACCAGGCTCTTCAGCGTACTGAAACCCAGGATCATGATGGCATGGGACAGGGTTTGGATCTGGCGCTGGCAACCGTAAAAGGAGGAGTTGGAGATTTTCAGGACGCGGGCCGCCACGGCCGGGTCCGATGCCACCACCCTCGCCATGTCCTCGGCGGTGGAGGTCTCGCTCTCCACAAGTTGCATGACCTTGGTGGCGACTACCGGGATAGTGGGCAGGTCGCTGGCGGTCATGATAATCAGTTCAAGCTCTCTGTTCATCGGTTGCCCCTTCAAAGACCATGCATCGCTATTATGATGGCTGCCCTCCTGGATGTCTGGCCGCATTATCGCACAAAAATGTCAATAATCAAGACATTAGCCTAAATAATTGATATTTTGTTGTGCGGTATGTATAATCCCTCCCTCATTACAGCAACCCAGTCAAGGAAATGAACATATGCCGACCATTCGCTCGTATACCGCATTGTTGTGCGCCGCTCTGCTCCTGACCGGCTTCAGCTGGGGATTTGGCAACGACACCTGCAAGGATGCCCTGGACCTGGTGGGAAAGCTGGATACCCTCCACGATGAGGCCCAGGTGCGCCAGACAGAGGCCAAGATTCTGTCCATCTGCCCGGACGGTGCTGCCGGACACTTTGTCACCGCCCAGCAGTACGAGCGGGTAGGCAATGTGGATGCGGCCATCGGGGAATATCGCCAGGCCCTGCGGCAGGAACCCAATTTCCCCCTGGCCAGCGGCAACCTGGGGCTTTTGTACGCCCGGAAGGGGATGAACGATGACGCCTCGGTGGAGTTGGCCCGCGGGCTCTCCTCAGTGCCCAAGCCCGCCTATCAGTGGGCCATGGGGCGTATCCTGGCGGAGCGCAAGGTCTTTCCCCTGGCCATCTATCATTACAACGAGGCGGTCCGCGGGTTGCCCAACGACGCCGGTCTGCTCAACGAACTGGCGGAGACGTATGCGGCCGCTGGGCAGCCGGACAAGGCCCTGGAAGAATACCGGCGGGTGCTGGCGCTCGACCCCGGCCAAGTCAAGGCCCACATCGGCATCGCCCTCATCTTCCTGGATCGCAGCGAGCCGGACAAGGCACTGGTTGAACTCAAACAGGCCGCCTCGATCGAGCCGCAGAACCGGCAGGTCCACCTGATGCTTGCCGGCATCTACGAAAAAAAGGGGGATGCCGGGCTGGCGGAATATGAATACCTGCTGAGCGGCAAGGGCAAAGGCAAGGTCAAGACTGCGGCCTCCCAGCCGTCGCTCACGCCGCCGCCCACGCCCTCCACGCCGCTTCGGAAGCCCGCTGTTGAGCCGGTTGTGTCGCCTGATATGGCCACGTCGATCGAGGCATTGCGGGAAGCCCTCAAGGAACACCCCGACCCTGCCGGTTACGAGAAACTGGGAAACCTGTACCGCGCGGCCGGCAAGGACAAAGAGGCCATTGCGGCCTATCGGGAGGCGGGCCACCTGAACAGCACCAGCAGCGCGGTCTACTTCAACATGGGCGTCCTCTATGAAAAACAGTCCCTGCTGGACGAGGCGGCGGTGGCCTACCGCAGGGCCATCCAGGCCAAACCCGATAATGCCGACGCCCGTCTGCGGCTGGCCGACATATACCTGGAGCGGGGGAGCCAACCCCAGGCGGTGGAGCAGTACGGCGAGTTCCTCAAGCTCAAGCCGGACAGTCCCGATATCCAACTCAAGCTGGCGCGTATATTCAGCCGCAACAAAGAGGTCAACCTGGCCATCGAAGGTTACCAGGCCGTGCTGAAGCACTCCCCCGACAATGTGGATGCCAATCGCGAGATTGCCGCACTGTACAAGAGCAAGGGGATGGATGACAAGGCCGTGGAGCACTTCAAGAAGGTGCTGGCCCAGCAGAAGGACGACATGGAGACCCGCAACGCCCTGGTCTCACTCTACGTCAAGGACAAGCGCTACGACGAGCTGACCGACCTGCTCAAGGGGACGGTGGAGCTTTTCCCCGATGACCCCAACAATCATTACAAACTGGGGTTGATCTACGATTTCAAGAAAGAGTATGAAAACGCCATCGCCAGTTATAAAAAGGCGCTGGAGCTGAAGCCCGACCATGTCCGCGCCCTGAACGCCCTGGGGCGCCTGTACATGAAGATCGGCAGGCTGAGTGAGGCGAAAGAGGTGCTCGAGGCAGCCAAAAAGGCCGATCCTAGCATGGAGGAGACCTCGGTCCTGCTGAGCAATATCCGCGACGATTTCAACCCTGAACCCCGCAAGATCAGCAAGGGTAAAAAAGCCAAGAAGAGCAAAAAGGGCAAGAAGTCTTCAAAGTCATCGAAAGGTTCGAAATCGGGAAAAGCGGGCAAAAAATCCGGGTCAACAGGCAAGTCCAAGGCAAAAAAACAGCAGCAGTAACTCGTAACAATTAACCGGTTCGGCGGATAACGGGCACCCGCCCGACGCTGTAAGCTCACGCCCATGACTGGATACCAGATATGACCGAACAGAGCAGCCCGGCCAGTTACTTTCCGCGCTCCATCCAGATATCCGCCCGGTCCTGGCGCTCCCTTGACCTGGGGGATCTTTCACGCCGCATCACGGAACGCGGCATCCCTGCCATCATCTTCTACCGTCAACTCGCCCTGAAGCTGAACCAAAAGCGTCCGACCAGCCCAAGGTTGCCGGTCCACGCCGGTCAACTCAACCTGTTCGCCACCCTGCAGAAGGTCTATCGCTTTCTCATCGATACCCTGGCCGAGACCCATACGCCCGGTCTGCTGCCGGAGGCGCTGCGCCGCGGCGGTTTGGACCCGGTGGGCCACGAGGCCGGGCAGACAACGGAGCGCTTCGTGGAACTGTTTCCGCCGGACGAGGTGCTGGCCGGTGCTGTCGATACGGCCGCCTGGCTCGGCCGGAGCGACACGGCGGCCGGCCGCAGACGGACGGTTCTGAGGGAATTGCTGCTGCTCAGGATGGCCGCCGAGAACCCGGCCATCGACAGTTTTCGCGAGATCCTCGATGACCGTACCCTTGCCGCGGACTCGTCCTACCTGAAGCTGGTTGGTGCCATGGATAGCGCTCTGGCGCAGGGGCCGCTCCTGGCGGGGCTCGGCCTGACCCTGTGCGAGGCATTGCGCGCGCCGATCAAGGCCTCGCCCGACTCCCTGTCCGGTCAGGTGGGGTTCATCCGTGATCACTGGCATGTACTGCTTCCTCCGGACCTGTTGGAAGAACTCGCCGTGGCCTTCGATATCCTGCTGGAAGAGGAGCGGGAATGGGGCTGGGGCGGCCCTCCGGGCCCCCCGCCGGTGCTGGAGTTCGGACCCGGCCGGCACGGCGGCGGGGGCGCCTCGGTCTTCGGCGGCTACGATTATCCCGAATACGAGCGTTTCTCACCGGATGCCGACTGGATGTCCAACGTGGTCATGATGGCCAAGATGGCCTATGTGTGGCTCGACCAGCTCGGCCGGCAGTACGGCCGTCCCATCGACCGGCTGGACCAGGTGCCGGATGCCGAACTCGACCGACTGGCCGCATGGGGTTTCACCGGGCTGTGGCTGATTGGCGTCTGGGAACGCTCGGTCGCTTCCCAGCGGATCAAGCAGTTGTGCGGTAATCCCGAGGCCCTCGCCTCTGCCTACTCCCTGTACGACTACGAGGTGGCCTCTGACCTGGGGGGGTGGGAGGCCCTGGCCAACCTGCGGGAACGTGCCGCCCGGCGCGGCATCCGCCTGGCCAGCGACATGGTCCCCAACCACGCCGGCATCTATTCCCGCTGGGTGCTCCAGCACCCGGACTGGTTCGTGCAAACGGATTATCCCCCCTTTCCGACGTACCAGTTCAACGGCGAGGACCTCTCCCTTGACCCGAACGTCTGCCTCCAGGTCGAGGACGGTTACTGGACCAAGAGCGACGCAGCCGTGGTATTCAAGCGCTACGACCGCCGCGACGGCCGCACCCGCTACATCTACCACGGCAACGACGGCACCTCCATCCCCTGGAACGACACGGCCCAGCTCAACTACCTGCTTCCCGAGGTGCGCGAGGCGGTCATCCAGACCATCCTGCACGTGGCGCGCAACTTCCCCATCATCCGTTTCGACGCCGCCATGACCCTGGCCAAGAAGCACTACCAGCGGCTCTGGTTTCCGGTGCGCGGCCTGGGGGGCGGCATCCCCTCCCGGGCCGAGCACGGCATGAGCCGCGAGGAGTTCGACGCCGCCTTCCCGGTGGAGTTCTGGCGCGAGGTGGTGGATCGCGTTGCGGCCGAGGCGCCGGGTACCCTGCTCCTGGCCGAGGCGTTCTGGCTGATGGAAGGCTATTTCGTGCGCACCCTGGGGATGCACCGGGTCTACAACAGCGCCTTCATGAACATGCTCAAGACCGAGGAGAACGCCAAGTACCGCCAGACCATCAGGAACGTGCTGGAGTTCAACCCGGAGGTGCTCAAGCGCTTCGTCAACTTCATGAACAATCCGGACGAGAAGACTGCCGTTGAACAGTTCGGCAGCCAGGGCAAGTACTTCGGCGCCTGCGTGTTGCTGGCCACCATGCCGGGCCTCCCCATGTTCGGGCACGGCCAGATCGAGGGGTATCGCGAGAAGTACGGCATGGAATACAAGCGGGCCTACTGGGACGAAACGGTGGACGAGGGACTGGTCCGGGGGCACGAGATGTGGATCTTTCCGCTCTTGCGCCGGCGCTGGCTCTTCTCGGGATCGGAAAACTTCGTGCTGTACGATTTTCACGCCGGCCAGGCGGTGGACGAGAATGTCTTTGCCTATTCCAACCGGCAGGGGGATCAGCGGGTCTTGGTGCTGTTCCACAACCGCCACGCCACGACCGCCGGCTGGATCAGGGGATCGGTCGCCTTTGCCGTCAAGGAGGGGGGCGAAGAACAGGCGCTGCGCCGGACAACGCTTGGCGAGGCGCTGGGCTTTGCCGCAGATGGGAGGGTCTTTTACGCCTTCCGCGACCAGACCGAGGGATTGGAATACCTGCGCAACGGGCGCGAGTTGTGGGAAAAGGGGCTCTACGCCGAGCTGGGCGAATACCAGTTCCACGTTTTCCTGGATTTTCGCGAGATCCGCGAGGAAAGTGACAACAGTTGGGGCAACCTTTGCTCAAGCCTGAACGGCCGGGGCGTGGAGAGCCTGGAGGAGGAGGTGAAGCAGATGCGCCATGCCTCCCTGAACCGGGTATTCCGGGCTGTCCTCGATCTGGTGCCCGCGGGGGAGGGAGAAACTGCCCTGGCGGCCGCTGCGCGGGTCGCGGACGGGATCGGGCAGGCGGCCCAGCGTTTCCTGGCCGTCCTGAACGCCCAGGTCGAGGGCAAGGGGATGGGCGATAAGGAGGTGCTGAAGGATTTCGCAGGTGCCCTCACCTTCCTGGTTGCGGTACAGCAGGCGAAAACCTCCGCACCGTACGCTCGGGCCTTCAGCACCAGGCTGGCCGGCCTGGTGGGCTCCCGGAGCGGGGCCTGTCTGCTGCTGGCCTGGCTGCTGCTGAAGGACACGGGTGCCGATCCGGCCAGCCTCGGTCTCGACACAACCCTGAGGCGCACGCTGACGGCCCTTGGCCTGCCCGACGCAGAGGCGCGGCGCGGCGTCCATCTGGTGCAGGTATTGTTGTCATGGGGGGGCGCCCGGCGGAAGGGGCTCGATGCGCTGCTGGAACAGGCCTTCAGCCGTGCCGACAGCCGTGCCTTTATGCTGGTGCACGAGAGCAACGGGGTGGAGTGGTTCAACAAGGAGCGCTTCGAGGAACTGCTGGCCTGGCTGGCCGTGGCCGGCCTGGTCGTGCGAGGCGCGAAGCGTCCCGCTAATCGCACCCTTATGGCCTGGATGACCGCCAGCGAGGAAGAGTTGACACGCGCGGCCGAATTGGCGGCCCATGCCGGCTACCGGAGCGGTCTGTTTCTGCGTCTGGCGCTACTGGCGGCCATGCCTGAATCTGCGTCCGAGGCAAGGGGGGCGGCACAAAAAACCGGAAGAAAGGGAAAGGATGTTCAAGGCGGCACTGGAACGGGTCCGACAAGGACACCGGACGATAAAGTACCCCGCTGAGCCGGCGGCCCTGCCGGAGTTGTTCCGGGGCTATCCGCGCCTGGACCCGGCCAAATGTCCGCCGGGCTGCAAGGCCTGCATCGAGGTCTGCCCGGTGAATGCCGTCTACCATGCCAACGGCCTGGCCGTGGACATGGGCACGTGCCTGTTCTGCCCCGAATGCGAGCGGGCCTGTCCCACCGGCGCCCTGACCTTCACCCCCGACGAAAAGCTGGCGGCATCGGAGCGGGAGGACCTGGTGGTCCGGGAGGGGGAGGAGCGCCGTCTGGCGCATGCCTTGGGCGAGAAGTTGCTCTCGCTGTACGGCCGCTCCTTCAAGCTGCGCGAGGTGAGCGCCGGCGGCTGCAACGCCTGCGAGGCAGACACCAACGTCCTCTCCACCGTGGGGTTCGACCTGGGGCGTTTCGGCATCCAGTTCGTGGCCTCCCCCCGCCATGCCGACGGGATTTACGTCACCGGCCCGGTCACCGAGAACATGCGCACCGCCCTGCTCAAGACCTGGGACGCCATCCCCTCCCCCAAGGTCGTCATCGCCGCCGGGGCCTGCGCCATCGACGGCGGCCCCTTTCACGGGATGCCGGAGGTGCATAACGGGGTGGACAAGTTCCTGCCTGTGGACCTGTATATCCCCGGCTGCCCCCCCCATCCCCTGACCATCCTGGACGGTCTGCTGCGGTTGCTTGGGAGGGTGTGAATGGAACGCATCACCCTCGATGGCATCACCCTGACCCTGGCGTCTCCCGTTACCCTCCCCCTGAAGTGGGTCGGGCAGGAGGAGCTGTTGACCCAGCTCCTGGCGGCCTGGATGGTGATCGACGAGCGCGACATCCCCTTCAACCCGCGCCTGATCGGCAAACCGGGGGTGGGGAAGACCACCCTGGGATATGCCGCGGCTAAACGGCTCGGCCGGCCGGTCTACCTGTTCCAGGCCACCATGGACACCCGGCCCGAGGACCTGATCGTCTCGCCGGTGATTGGCCCGGACGCCAAGATCCAGTACGCCGCCTCGTCCCTGGTG
This sequence comes from Geobacter sp., assembly GCA_027346925.1. GTDB lineage: Bacteria > Desulfobacterota > Desulfuromonadia > Geobacterales > Pseudopelobacteraceae > JACPFJ01. Next base: position 5,145 of record DAIERH010000033.1, on the reverse strand, counting down.
TCGGCCATGCTCACCGGCGGGGTGCTGATCCTGGACGAGGGAAACCGCATGAGCGAAAAGTCCTGGGCCTCCCTGGCGCCACTCCTGGACGACCGGCGCTACGTGGAGTCCGTCGTCACCGGTCTGCGCATCCCGGCCAGGCCCGAGTTCCGCATCGTGGTCACCATGAACGAGGACGCCTCCACCTTCGAGGTGCCGGAATACATCCACTCCCGGCTCCAGCCCCAGATCTACATCGACTTTCCCCAGGCAGACGAAGAACTGATGATATTGCGGGAAAACCTTCCCTTTTCCAACGACCGTATCCTTAAATACGTGGTGGACTTCCTGCAACGGGCCCACAAGGCCGACGAGTCCTATTCGGTCAGGGACGGCATCAACATCGCCCGCTACGCCCTGAAGATGCAGCATGCGCAGGGCGGGGACGCTGCCGGACTGCTCCCCCTGGCCGTGGAGCGGGTGTTGGGGGACGAGGCCCTGGGGTATCTGAAAACGCCATAAAACCGACTGGAGACTCGTGATGATGCGTCTCGTGCGTTGTCTGATGCTGTGGTTTCCCTTGGCAACGGCCCTGCCGGCAGGGGCTGGCGAGACTCCCGTCGCTTCCGGCACCATGCCCGCGGCAGCGCCGCTGCCTGTCTCGCCGCCCCCTTCCGCCGTACCGGCGACCGCCGTCTCCAGCCAGTCTTCAGCCGGGACAAAGGCCGATACCGAGGTGGTCTGGGAGTGGGACCCCTACTACAGCAACGTATCCCTGGATGTCCCCCTGACCGACAAGGCGATCCCGGAACTGGGCGCTGCCAGCGAGTTCGAGGTGTATCGCACGTTGTTCGCCGGCTCGCTGGTTCCCAAATACATGCTGGTCGAGTTGGCCGTCATGCCCATGCCCCTGGCCGGGGTGGCCCTCAAGAAGTATACCCCCGACTTCTACCGCGGCTTCAACGTGGGCAGCAGCGACCTGAACCTGCTGGAGTCCGTCACCGCCGGGTTCCTGGAACCCTATGCGATTTCGTTCTTTTTCGGCAACATGGTCAACTTCGTCAGGCCGGGCGAGGACAAGGTCGGCACCAACAAGGGGTACATGGGGTACATGGTCAGCTACTCCAACGAGCATATCAAAAACAACGTCCTGATCCCGGATAACAACGTGGAGGCGGAGTGGAAGATGAAGGGGGAGCGGGACTTCAGGGACGACAAGCTTTCCTGGAGTTTCCGCATCGGCGCCAAGCTTCACCAGAACCCAGATATCACCAACTCGTACTACCTGGGATTCCGCCGCAACAACCTGGATTTCAAGGCCGATTTTCTCAGCTTCCTCGCCAACAGCGACCTCTGTTTCCGCTGGGACTTCTCGGCCAGGGACGGCCGCCCGCTGCGTCAGGAATACATCGTCGGCAAGAAGTACCCCATCGCCAAGTGGCATGTGGCCATGAGGCTGGACATGGGTCTCGTCTGGGAAGACCCGGCCATGTATACCGGCCCGTTGCGGGATAGGGATTTCCACAACGTCACGGCAGTGATCCGGCCGAATATCGAATTCTAGGCACTCCATGCCGCAACGACCGCATCTCGAAACATTCGGCCCGGTCCATGCCCTGCCGATGCTGCACTACCGCATGGAATTCGCCCATCTGGCGCGCAAGGCCGTGCAGCAACTGCGGCCCGACTGCATCGCCATCGAACTGCCCCCTACCCTTGAGGAGCGTTTCCTTCAGGCACTTCGCCGCCTGCCCCAGGTGTCGGTCATCTCCTACGAGCCCATTGCACGCCCCCCTGCCGGCAGGTCCGCCGGCCCGACCATCCACCTGCTGGTGGAGCCGGCCGACCCCCTGGTGGAGGCGGCCCGCTCCGCCCTGGAGCAGGGTATCCCCCTGCATTGCATCGATGTGGACCTGGATGCATACCCGGCGGTGCGCGAGGCGCTTCCCGACTCCTATGCGGTCCAGCGTATCGGGCTCAGCGCCTATTACCGCGAATACCGGAATGCCTTGGGCGGGGATGCGCCCCATCGCGCGGACATTCGCCGCGAGCGGGGCATGGCCTTTCGCCTCCAGCGCTTGGCCGAACAGTACCGGAATATCCTGTTCGTCTGCGGCATGGCCCACCTGGAACGGGTCCGGGAGTTCTTCGGTCAACCGCAGAGCGAGCCTCTGGGCCGGGTGCGGCGCGACAATGTCCGCCTCTTCAACCTTCATCCCGAATCGTGCGGCGAGGTGCTGGGGGAGTTCCCCTTTGTGGCGGCGGTCTACGAGATGCGGCGCCAGGGTCTTCCGGCCGGGGCGGATACGTCCCCGCCTTCCCTGCGGCGCCGTTTCAACGCCCTGGAACTGATCAGCGGCGGGATACACGACATCCCCGAGCATGAGGCCCTACGGGCCGCCGTGGAGGCCAGCGCCCGCCATGTGGGGGCCTCCGGAGCAATGCCGGACCGTCAGCGCATCCACCTGCGCCTGTTCGAACAGGCTGCCCGCCATTACCGCCAGGAGACCGGCGAGCGGGTCCACCTGTGGCAGAAACGGGCCTTTTTCCGGTTCTGCCGAAACTACGCCGCACTCACCGGCCTTTTGCTGCCCGACCTGTTCCAGCAGCTGGCAGCTGCCCGCGGCTGTGTGGACGACAACTTTGCCCACGCCTTCTGGCGGCTGGCCTGCTGGTATCCCTGGCAGCGGGAGGATGCCGGGATCCCGATCATCCGCCTGGGTGCCGAAGACTTCAGCGACCAAACCCGCCAGATCCGGTTCCGCCCCCGCAAGCCTCGGGAAAAGAGACTTTCCGACCTGCGTTTCCTCAACCGCAGGGGGGAGAGGCGTCCCGGCGAATGGCTGGAGGGATTCGACGACGGCGCGGTCTGCTCCTGGCCGCCTGAGGACTTGGTCATCGAGAATTACGGCAATTTCCTGAAGTCCAGGGGGCTGCGCCAGCTGTCGGAGGAGTTGAGCCGCATCGAGCCGTTCAGCAGCTCGCTCATGGACGGTATCGACCTGCGCGAGACCATCCGCAATCTGCCCAACGACGGGCGGATTTACGTGCGGGAGCGGCTACGGGTCACGGGGGGCGTGGGGAGTGTGGTGATCATCTTCGACGAAGATCGGCACGGGCGCTATCACTTTGCCATGACCTGGTACGGGGAGCACGAGCAGGAGTCGGACATGGCCTTCTACGCCACCGACCCGGCCGATAACGTCAGCGGGCCGGGCATCTGCCGCTGCGAATACGGCGGGCTGCTCCTCTCCTATCCGCCACGCCGGCTGGGGGACGTGTGGAGCGACCCCTCGTATCGCGGTTGCGGGACCAAGGCCGAGATGCTGCTCCTGGCAGCGCTGGACTATTCACCCGAACAGCACGTGGTCTACGTGGCCGCCCGTCCGCCCCGCAGCATCTTCAAGAGGATCGCGGCCCGGTTGGGGCGTCGGATCGTCTTCATTCCCCTAGGGAGCCTGTCGCCCCCGGCCCTGAAGCGCATCCGGGTGATGCACCTGTTGTACGGCCGCGACAAGCGGGAGATGGCCAAGGAGTATATCTGGTAGCAGCGGACGCAAAAAGGCCCCGGTTTCGGGGCCTTTTTGCGTGGAAAACGTTTCTGGGCAGGGTGCTGAGAGACCGTTGTTTCGGGTGTAGCGCTATTGTTCCGTCGGCGCGTCCCCCTTGGGAAGGAACTGCTCGAACTGCTTCTTGTCGATGGCGCAGCGGTAGGCCTCCTCTGGGTTGACCCGCTTGGCCTTGAGCAGTTCCAGCAGGTGCTGGTCCATCAACTGCATGCCGTCCTTCTTGGCGGTCTGCATGATGGAGGGGATCTGGAAGGTCTTGGCCTCGCGGATCAGGTTGGCGATGGCCGGGGTGCCGAGCATGATCTCCAGGGCCGCCACGCGCCCCTTGCCGTCGGCGGTCTTGAGCAGTTGCTGGCAGACCACCCCCTTGAGGGATTCGGACAGCATGGCGCGCACCTGCTCCTGCTGGTCGGTGGGAAAGACGTCGATGATGCGGTCGATGGTCTTGGCGGCCGTGTTGGTGTGCAGGGTGCCGAACACCAGGTGGCCGGTCTCGGCGGCGCTCATGGCCAGGGAGATGGTGGTCAGGTCGCGCATCTCGCCGACCAGGATGATGTCCGGGTCCTCGCGCAGGGCCGCCCGCAGGGCCGAGGAGAAACTCTCGGTGTGCTCGCCGATCTGGCGCTGGTTGAGGAGCGACAGCTTGTTCTCGTGGATGAACTCCAGCGGGTCTTCCAGGGTCAGGATATGTTCCTTGCGGGTGGCGTTGATCAGGTCGATCATGGCGGCAAGGGTGGTGGACTTGCCCGAACCGGTCGGCCCGGTGACCAGCACCAGCCCCTTCTTGAAGCGGGTCATGCGCAGCACCCCTTCCGGCAGCCCCAGGTCCTCGGCCGACAGGATCTTGCTCGGGATGATGCGGAATACCGCGGCGATCCCCCGGTGCTGCATGAGGATGTTGCCGCGGAAACGGGCCAGCCCCTCCACGGAATAGGCGAAGTCCAGGTCCTTGGTCTCCTCGAAGTGGGTCCGCTGCTTCTCGTTCAGGATCTCGAACAGGATCGCCTTGAGCTCGTCGTGGCCCAGGGGTTTGAAGTTGAGCCGGACCATCTCCCCGTGCAGACGGAAGATGGGGGGATTGCCGGTGGAGAGGTGCAGGTCCGAGGCCCCCTGTTCCTTCATCATCTTGAACAATGCATCGATGCGTGCCATGTGTCCACCTCCTGAAAATTTATCCGTCCTATGTAGGGGCGGCCCAGTGTGGCCGCCCAATCCCGTGTGGCCGCCCAATCCCGTGTGGCCACCCAAAGGCTGGGCAACCACATGGGGTTGCCCCTACATACAAGCCTACATGTCGCCTCTGTCGCTTAAGTTCTCGAAGCGGGTGTGTTCGCCCAGGAAGGCCAGCTTGACCGTGCCGATGGCGCCGTTACGCTGCTTGCCGATGATCAGCTCGGCATTGGCGGGCAGCGCGCGCTTCAGGCCCGCGAAATCGATCATGGGAAAATCGCCTTCCTGAAACAGTTCCGGCAGATCGCGGTAATCGACGGCCGGGGGCATGCCCTTGCCGCCGTCGAAGCCGACGATGCGGAACTCGATGCCGGTGGCCTTGGTGGTGCGCTCGGCCAAGGCGCGAACCTCGTCGGCGACAACCGCG